>JBFLZW010000037.1:8005-15655 GCA_040755755.1 bacterium
CTTCGGTCACCAATTTCTCGGTCTATGCTGAGTGCCTGCTGGTGATATTCGATAGCCTTCTCTATCTGTCCAAGCTCTCTGTAGACAATCCCCAGGTTACCTAAATCAATCCCCTCACTCTTTCGGTCACCAATTTCTCGGTCTATGCTGAGTGCCTGCTGATGATATTCGATAGCCTTCTCCATCTGTCCAATGGCTCTGTGGGCGAGGCCCATGTTGCCTAACACAATCCCCTCGTCCCTTCGGTCACCAATTTCACGGTTTATGCTGAGTGCCAGCTGGTAGTACTCAATAGCCTTTTCCATCTGTCCAAGGTCGTTATAGGTAAGCCCCAGCCTATTCAGCCATGCCCCTTCCTTTATTCGATTTTTTAGTTGAAGAGCTGATTTCCATCCGGTTTCATTGACGGTTAATCGCTCTATCCAATATCCTTGAATATCCATATAGTCCTCTATTGCCCAAGCCAGGCGCATGGCTGCATCCCACGCACCCCGCTTAATACACACTTTTAGGAGATATACTATATGTAGTCGTTCAGTATCAAGATGATGGTAACCTATAAGTCCTTTCTTTGTCTCCGCTTCTGCTAAGTATATGTATTTATCTATTAATCTTTCAATTACATTGCTACCCACTTGTAACCGTTCATGTGCATAAGTATGAATAAGAGCATGGCTTACTTCATAGCGGTCGGCATTAATTGATAATAAAAAACCATAGCCAGTGAGCTGTTTAAAGGCCAGCCTTACTTCTCTGAGAGAAAAACCTAAAACTTCACTTATCAAATTTCGACTGAATGGAGCAAGAGCAAGGCATCCGCAAAGAGCTATAACAGATATAGCTTGTTCGCCCACCTGCTTTAAAGAACGTTGTAATAACCAGGGAACGCTATTCTCGCGGTGCCGTTTTTCGTCGGGATCAAGAGCATCAAGCGGTGTTTTCTCTAGCCATTCTAGGTATGATGAGACAGTCTCATCTTTGGTTTGCCTTAAATAGTGTCCAATAAGACGCACTGCTAGAGGTAAGCCTCCAACAATTTCACAGGTGCTCTTGGCAGAATTTTCGTTATCTATCTTGCCTTCTGCCCAGTCATACAGGAGTTTTAGTGCCTCATCTGGCTCTAAGGGTGCTAAATCCTCACGGTCTACTACAGCATCACGGCTATTCCGGCTTGTTATTAGTATTCCGCAATTGCCTGCTACTCTCAGGACTTTTCTTAAGTCATCAGCCTCTTCGGTACCATCTAAAACCAGTAAGACCCGTTTCCCTGAAAGAGCATTAAAGGCTGCATCAGCAGGGTTCGGTTTTGGTTCATAGCCAAATGCACGGGCAATTGCCTCAAGAGCCTTGTTAGTATCTGGTTGGCCATAAAAACTATAAAATACTACTCCATCCTCGAAGCGCTCTGGTGGCTTATTATCTGAGATCATCCGCTTCAATATTTCAGCAGCGAGCGCAGTCTTTCCAATTCCGCCAGGGGCACAGATAGTAATAATACTGCCTGGTTGCAGCCTGGGTAGTATCTTATTTATTTGTGCTTCCCGGCCAAGGAAATAATCAGCCGGGCGAGGACGCTGCAAAGGTTTTTTTATAGATGCGGTTTGGGAAGTACCTTCGTTCTTCTCTGCTTGATCTTCTAATAAAGGATTAAACTCAACCTTTGTTATTTTATAGTCACCAAGCCAAAATAAAGCACTCTCAAAGTCTTTATCTTGATTATGGAAAAAGGCTGTTGCAAAATCATGTTTTACTTTTTTATCCTCAATAAGTTTCCAATTATTACCTGCGGAACGTGAAAGAGTAAACGGATAATTTTTCCCATATCTACGAGAATTTGCATAATCCCGCCACTGCCTGTAGAATTTTGGATAGCTCTCACCTTCCAAAGGAATCATCATCTTTAATTCCTTGGCAGATATTTTTCCTTTTCCTTGCGCCATCCACTTAACTATAGTCAAGATACTTTTATACCGCAGACCATCGTCACTGGTTGAGAATCCAATAAGTAACTTTTCCTCATCAGTGATTATTTCAAATGCTCTTGGGACTGTCGTTGTCTTAATTTTTACTATCTTCATATCCAGTTGCAGATCTCATAAAATTAACCAAAATCCGAATATTTATTAAAATAAGAATCAAGAATTACCTACAGTTATGGCCTCTTCAAAAGTTGCAATGCAACTGACCTTCCTACCAAAAAATCGTTAGGCTATTCTGTTATCAGCAAGGATTTCAAGGCCGTTCATTTTCTATATCTCTTGGCTGAAGCATAGGATATTTGTCTGTGATTTTTCTAATAACGTCTTCAAGGCCATCATTAGAAACAAGTTTTAATTGAACATAATGGTTAGGTCCAGTATATGGCAGCATATAGGGTTCAAACCAATCTTTCATCGGCTTATATAGAACTGATATCCCCACAGTGGCACCGGCTAAATGGTAAAAACCCCAGTTGTAGTGTTCGCGGTGCGGGTCATCACAGCATCCTAAAACCGACTCTCCAAGCTTGCCTAGATCGACCCTTATCTTTCTCTCAAGTGCTCGTGTTTCATCCTCGTTTGCAGGCTCGTAATAGAGTAAAGCCTTCTCGTATTTTCCCCTCGTTACACCGTTATGCTGACCTCTATATTTTGCCATCTTATTCAGCTCACAGTCAAAGAAAAAAGGCCAACTATATAAACCTTTCCTTTGTAACTACCATTTAGGGGTAAAAACCCATAGTGGGGGCTTTATTGTGAACAGGCAAAGACACAGACATCCAGAAAAATCAGCTAAGCGCTCGGATAATACGTCTGTGTCCGCTTCTGGCGTTCCGAATAAAGATGATGCTTACCTGGCAATATGGGTATTAAAAAAGTTAGGTTGGTCGGCCAGAAGGATTGCAAAGCTGAATTTGCCCACCTCTCACCATACGATAACTAATTATTTTTCAGAGGCTTGTGAACTAATTAAAGAAGAAAAATTGCCCATTATGGATACAGGTAAGGAATCACCAAAGCTTTTGCTATCTGAGGATCTTGAATATCTTGACGCGAAGGTTAACCAAAATCCCTGCGGTGGCGGCAGGAGAGTCATGCCCCACCATTATGGCAGTGATTGGGATGATTAAAAGAAAAAGCCTCTGGATTCATGACGGGAAGGTTTCTCTACATTGCAGGTTTGATCACGATCTTATGACAAGAACTTTAAAGGATGTATGAGGAATTATCCTGAAAAATATATGCAAAGGTATAGGAAGGATTAGCAGGCCATTATTTCTCAGTAAAGTCAAAACTTCTTTTTCTGAACCAATCTTTAAAGGGAGTCAAGCTAATGAAAAAAAATATCCTAGCCACATCAATCACCATAATATTCATCGACCTCATCATTACTTTTGCCGAGCGTTCATACATTATCCGTGGGCTGGTCCCGTTTTACAGCATACTGGTGCACAGGTATTTCACCATCAAAGCCTATGACGTGTTTCTAGTCATCGGGTTTCTTATCCTCCGGATCATTTATGCCCATAACGGCATTAATTTCAAGACCCTGGCATCTCTGCGCTACCTGTTTTATCCCAGGGACATCAAAGACATTGCTTTCATGGCCGTTGCAGCTATCATAACTCACTTTTACCTTTTCACCTGGCTGACACAAATCCTATCAGATCCTATCAAGGCAATAATCCTGGCCCCTGATGCAATAAAAAAATCAGTAATCGTTATCCTGCCATTTATTTGGCTATTGGCACTAACAGTCATTAGCCGGTGTATTGCTACCGGAATATCCCGGAACACTCAACCCATGCCTTCCACCTGGTAAGGCAGATTATCAACCCATTTATCAAAAGGAGGTCTTAAAATGGCCAGCACTCAGGTTTTTAATGACAAGGAAAAGAGAAGCATCACCGAAAGAGCCACTCTACTATTGAGAGGTTCAGAGGAAAGAAGTAGCGTCGAAAAAACCGCCAATGATCTTCTCCTGGATATCAGCGGTTCTATGGGTGATCCAGTCGGAAGGGGGGATCAGAGGAGCAAGACGGATGGTGTGAAAGAGGCGGTCACCATGTTTGTGAGCAGGATGTCGCCCACTGCATGGCTATCCATTATATTGTTCAACGGCTCTGCGAGACTGCTCTGGCCCATGCAGCCGCTTGAAGACAAGGGCAAGGTAATCAATGAGGTACAGAAGATTATAGCCGACGGCTCAACTAATATGGCAGAAGGTATGATGATGGCGCTTGAGCAATTCAAGAAAGCTCCTAAAGAGTTCACCAAAAGATTGTTCGTGCTTAGTGACGGGATTTCAGGCAGTAACCCGATGCATGCGGCAGACCTGCTTAAGAAAGCAGGCGCACGCATTACATCCATCGGCTTCGGGGATGACCTTGGAGCTCTGGATACGACAGTCCTTAAGGCCGTAGCCAGCACCTCGCCGTCTGGAAATCCCGAATACTATCATTTCCTTGATTCTGCGAACCTGACCTGCTTCATGGAAAATAAGACACGGGTCATATAGGAGGGGTTAAGCAATGGCAAATATAGCCGCAACTTCTGAAAAAGGCTTGCGCAAATTCCAGCAGGACAGTTACCGGTTCAACCTGATCGGCGGGACAGCCTGCCTTGTTGTAGCTGACGGGAACGGCGGGAACAATGCGGAAGTGCTTTCAGCAAAAGCCGCTGATAGCTGCATGTCCTGCCTGAGCCTGGCACTATCAAACGGCAGGGATATCGGTTCGGACGATTGCCTTCGGACAATAGGCATCGGGGCCATCAATTTTGCTGCGGATGCTGTCATGCAGGAAAAAGACTCCAATCATAATCTTGCTAATGCCGGGACAACCATTACGGTTGTCCTGGCCTCTCCCCCAAGGGCTGGTGCATTCTGGATCGGGGACTCAGGGGCCTATATCTATGATTCAGACGGCCTGCTCCATCTCACTAACCCGTTGCATACACTGGCAGAGAGGCTGATTGAGCAAGGCCAGGATCCATCGATACGCACTAAACAGCCCGGCCTTAACTCTGTGCTCACAAGATGTGCCGGGCATGAAAGCTGTGAGCCGAGTTCAAGGATAATCCGCATGGAAGGCCAGGCAATATTGCTTGCCGGAAGCGACGGAGTCTTCGGCTACCTGCCGGAAGAAGCGTTGACAGACATCCTGAAGAACAACTTGGGAGAATGCTACGATATCCGGGAGCTTGTCAAATCTATTGTCGATACAAGCCTTCTTGTTTACAACTCTGACGACAACTGCACCCTCATCGGATGCACGATCCAGCCGCACCACAAGCTGGCCTGCAAGACCAGCTATCTCACAAAACTCTATGAGTGGAGGTAAGAACCAATGGAATCAAAATATGTACTGGTAGTCAGCAACAAGGCATCAAACACTGAGAAAAGATATACGCTCGAAGAAGGCAAGGAAATCCTGGTCGGCGCTAATCCCATGGCGGCTATTCCGGTCGAGGATCAGTACATGTCTTACAACCACTTCTCCATCAATGTCAATGGAGGTAAGGTCGAGGTAAAAGACCTTAAGAGCACCAACGGTCTCTACCTTCAAATTGACGGATCTGTCCTGATTTCACCGGGCCAGACAATCATAGCCGGTAAATCCATTTTCAAATTGGAACAGGAGGGCGATCCATGTTCTTCGGAAGGCGAACGCCAGCCGGATTCTACCCCGAACACAAAGATGTGATATACCGCAGGTACGAGGTCATTGAGATTATCGGCACGGGCGTCACCAGCATAGTCATTGTATGCATCGATCTCAGTACGAAAATGAAAGTTGCTGTCAAAAGGTTCTATCCTGAAAAGATGACTAAGAAGCTTGCAGAAAGGATCAGCCAGGAGATAAAGCTGAAGCTAAAAAGCGAATACCTGGTAAAGGCTGAACAATGTTTTGAGGAAAACGGCATCAAGCACATTGTCATGCCCCTGGTTGATGGCAAAACCCTGCGTGATGTCATTGCTATTAACGACAGGATAGATGAGATTTCAGCAGCACATTTTTCCCTCTGCCTGGCAAAGGCCGCTTTATGCCTGGGAAAAGAAGGCATCCAATCCTGCGACGTGAAACCCGAAAATGCTATCGTCACCACAGAGCGGGTGATCCTGATTGACCTCAACTGTTTCGAGAGGATCGGCTCAAGGCCTGAAGTTTCCAAGGGAACGCCCCCATATTCTCCACCGGAACTGGTAAAGAGAGACTGCCTGTCTGCCAAGACTGATGTTTACTCTGTCGGCGTGATAATGGCTGAGCTTATGCTGGGCAACGACGCTTTCTCAGGGATGGCAGCCAGATGGAGCCAGAATGCAGAAAATGCGGTAAAACCGGATATCACGTTGCTGGTTTCAGAATACCCGGATGCAGCACGGATCATAGACAGGGCGCTTGAGCCTGACCAGCGAAAGAGGATAGGCACGGAAGAGCTTATCTGTGAGCTTTCTGATTATCTTGATTCACTTACCGGCTCTGCAACCCCAGGAAGGCTCGTCCTGGTATTCAGCAATGGCAGGCAGATACCTTTAACCGAGGGCAAAACGATCCTTGGAAGGAATGCCATAGACCCGGCGAATCTCTATATCTCGGAATCGCATTTTGAGCTTGATCTTGCAGGAAATGCGGTCAAGATGCGAAACCTCAGCAAAGTGAATCCCGCGAAGGTCAACGGTGCCAAAATAGACGGCAAATGGGTAAATCTCAATATCACGGACGTCGTTCAGGCAGCCAATGTACAGATGACATTACAGATGGCTTAATCAAAGGTAAAGCTCCGGGCATGGCGGTGCAACCTAACCCGCCATGCCCGGAAAGGAGGGGCTCATGAAAACAGAACCAGTAAGAATCCAGGAGAGGGACAAGCTCATCCTGAAATATATCTACAAATTCCAGTGCCTTCAGATTTCCCAGGTGGCAAAGCTTGCGGATATCAGGTGCATCAAGATATGCCAGCGCAGGATAAGGAAATTAATCAAATCCAATTACCTTGCAAAGATCGACATCCCAACGACTTTAGGCAAGAGCCCGTACCTGCTATACCTGACAGAGCGGACAGGCGCTCTTTTCAATGTCGAGGTCTCAAAGCCCAGGCTGACATTGACCCTTTCGCACCAGAACAAAAATTCCGACCTGCTCATACAGATCATCCTTAGCTTCAGGAATTCGGGAATCGAATGCGAGGTCCTGCCGGAGCACCTGATCAGGCAGGCTGAGAATGAAATCTTCCCTGACGGAGCCTTCATGCTGAGGAAAAACAACAAATCAGCCCTGTTCCTCATGGAGAACTGCACGGGAACCATGCCCCTGCGCTCAAAGAATTTTTACGAGGACATAGAATTAAAAATCGCCAGATACAGCGAAGAGCTGTTCAAGCCGAACGCTATAGGTTTTTATGAGGATTACTTCCAATCGACTTTCAACAGGTTCAGGCTGGTCTATATCGTGAACAGCAACCAGCGTCTTGCGGCAATCAGCAAGATAGTAAAGCAGTACGACGAGCACGGGTTCGTCTGGTTAACCGTAATGAAGGATTCAAGGTAGTGTCAAGATTTTTGTGTAAAATCCTCATTAGTCAACTTTTTGAAGAATGGCAGATTGTGACGCACTTTTCCTATTGGGTTTGACCTCCATTGGAGTTCCATCTTTAGACTGATAAAAGCCAA
>JBFLZW010000038.1 GCA_040755755.1 bacterium
GGCCTGGAAGCAAGCAAAAAGTAAAAAGGCACAAGGAGGAACTTATTTTACTTTTACTTTTCAATGATATCCTCTGCGTCTCAGCGTCTCTGCGGGAGAATTACTAATTCTTATGTAAGTGCCATTCCTTTTAAGTGCATTGCCCCCATAATAAGGGGCTTCATCTGCCTTTGACGTGATGGCGTTCCACGATATCATCGAAATAAACCTCACATGCAGTAGAACTATAAATTGGGCCGGGGAAATCCCCATAGCACATTTCATTATGAGCCTTCAGGCAGAACAGCAAAGGGCAAACATCTTCTGGATACATATCAACTATATCTCTCTTCCGGACATTTGTCCGGATTTTCATACCGGTTACCAATTATCTTGAGCCGGTAAAGGTCAATGTTATCAGTCGTTAACTTTACGATAGTATAAGGACTTCTCGCGATAAACTCACCACCTGAAAAGCAATATCTCACGATTGCATTCCCTTGGTATATAGGTGATCCTTCACGTTTCTTATAATCATATGCTATAATATCACCACGTATATCCCATTCCCATTGATATCATACATACCTGTGCATACGTTGATGATATTGGAGCCGTCAACCAACTCCCCATTATCGTTAAATTGGAGGTTTTGGATTTCACGACCATAAAACATTTTCTTTAAAACCGGGTCCCAGGACCTTAACTTGATTTTCACTACCCCCTCCGGATGCCCTTCGATGGCTTTCGCCAGACTTACGCTGGACTTACGCTAGCAAAAAATATGGCATCATGACTTATTGATATTATGTTGGTTATAAACTATGAATGAAAAGATAGTTATTTCCGCCTCAAGGAGGACAGATATTCCTGCCTTTTACATGGATTGGTTCATGGAAGGGATCGAGCAGGGAAATTTTACGGTTCAAAATCCGATTTCCGGACAGGTTATATCAGTACCGGCTACAGCGGATAGAGTCCATACCATAGTGTTCTGGTCAAAAAATTTTGGCCCTTTTTTAGCTGCTGGATACGGGCAGGAGTTGATCAGGAAAGGATTTCACCTGTTCTTCCATTTTACTGTCAACTCCGAAGATCCGCTCCTTGAGCCTGGCATCCCATCCCTTGAGGAGAGATTGGAGCAGGCGCTCAACTTGAGCCGGGAATTTGGTCCGGAGGTTATCTCCTGGAGATTTGACCCGATCTGCTTTTATCAGGACAGCCGGGGAAAGGTGAACAACAACCTTCAGGACCTTAATCGCATAGCAGAAGCTATGGGTTGCGCGGGTATCAGGCGGTGTGTAACCAGCTTTATGGATGATTACAGCAAAGTTCAGAGACGCACCCGTGTCCGGGCGGGATTACAAGGATTCAAGTTTATCTACCCAGACCTGCGACAGCAAACCGAAATCGTCCTGATGCTGGCAAAAAAGCTGGCTGCGCACTCGATAAACCTTTATACCTGCTGCGAGAAGGACCTGTTGAGCTTACTTCCTCCTGATTCAGGAATCAGAGCAAGCTCATGTATCCCGAATGATTTTCTGCAACGCCTTTTTGGCGGGCATATCTCTTTATGGACGGATTACGGGCAGCGTCACAGTAAAGGCTGCAGGTGCAGTGTTTCACGGGACATCGGCTCGTATCATCTTCAACCCTGCTATCATAGGTGCCTCTACTGTTATGCCAACCCGGCTGGCAGATAAAAGACTGCCGTTGCAATCTACCGGGTAATTTTGCTGATAAGCAGGAAAACCAGGGTTACAATAACGCTTATGATGATGCTGCTGGTAACCGGGAAATAAAAGTGGAAATTGCCCTTTTTAATATAAATATCGCCCGGCAGTCTGCCAATAAGAGGGACCCTGGGACCATAAGCAATAAAGATCCCCCCAATCACGAGAATAAATCCCGCGATAATCAGCAACCTGCCGATTGGAGCCAAAGTATTCATCACCCTCCTCATTATTATTGTACTACCCGGAAAAAGCAGTATTATCCGGGATAAGGTCTGGAGTAATTATCCAGTCAAGAGTCCATTCGCCGCTCACATCCCTGCTCAGGCAGGCGATGCTCCCCATGGTGAAATTGATCAGGCTGGCGTCTTCCGAGCCACAAAGCAGCAATGAGGCAAGCTTATCGAGAAAAGGAAGATGGCCCACAAGAGCGATATTCTCCTCCTTTCCCATCAGCCAGCTTTCAATCGGAGTGACATCGTCACCGGGACTCAGGCCGGTGCGCTCTTTTACCTTCTGCGTGAGGCCAAGCGATTGTGCAAATATCTCTGCCGTCTCTTTGGCTCGCAGCTTCTCACTGTGCCAGATTTCGGCTATGAACAGCTCTAGTCTGGCTGCATATTCAGAAACCTTCTTCATACTCTTTCGTCCGGAATCGGAGAGATGCTGAAGAGGATCTTCTAGCTGGTTTTTGGGCTGGGCATGCCGGATAAGGTATAATTTCATTGTGAATTCCCCTTTATCGTGAGAAAATAATGTTTCACTAGATTATCTCTCATTTCTTATGGTAAAATCAAGCTCTAACTCCTGGCTCCACGTTGTTCTGCTGTATTATGGTTCATTTCCGATGGGAAAGAAGAAGCAGGCCGAAAAAAATAAAAGGGGAGAAGTCCTGGAGATCTGTCACCAGGATTAAACCTCTGTTGCGGATAGATATTTACTTGATAATTAAATGTTCTTCATTCATAATTATGCACTTTACACATTGCTACCAGGAGGAGTCATGAAACGAAAATCCTTAATCGTTTTGAGCAGTTTACTTGGAGTTATTATCCTTCTTTTTCAGGGGTGCGGCGATAGTAACATGTTTGATGGCATCTCTGATGACAGCGGCGAGGCCGCAAGGATGGAGGATATCAGGAAGAATTTAAATTCAGGGAATTTCGATGGAGTTATTGCTGCTCTGGGAAGCAAGGCCAGCCTGACCGATCAGGAGCGCCGGTATCTGGCATCCGCTTACGTGGGAAAGGCAGGGTTTGATACCCTTAAGCTGCTGGAGGAAATAGCCAAGGAGGATGAATCAGGTAATGATGTGGAGATTTATGATGCTATTGCCGGTATTTTCGGTAAAAATATGGATGAAGGACAACTCACCAGTAAAGTCGATCTGATCGGCAAAGCATTAGCTGTCCTCGGCGCTCCCAATACGAACAACCGGAGCCGTTACCGGTCAGAAGGCTTTACCGCAAATGATGATATCCGGCTGCAAAGAGGGATCTACGCAGCCATACACGCAATTCTCAGTATTTCCCTGTCGATTGCTCAGGAATATGACCTCGGCCCTGTTATTCCGCTGACCATTGATGAAATGAAAACGGCGCTCGCTGCCAAGCAGCCCCCTATCACGAAGATCGATCTGACAGCCGTGCCCCCTGGCCTGAATCAGGACCTTTGGCTGGTGAAGGATGGCGTAGAAGCCCTGAGTGGAGGTAAGCTGATCGGCACAGATGAGGTTAACGACAACAGCAAAAACGACATAGATCGGGAGTTTAGCAAATTTTTAAATGACCTGGGCTTTCTTCAAAAAGACCCTGCGACTCCGGCCGATCCAGAGACAGGATCCGTGACTGGCAATGAGCTTTCGAAATATCTCAACCACTTACTATGGCCTCAAAGTTACTCGTTATAGGAAGGTGATCGTCTGGTTATCCCCTTCGCCCCTCCCCGGGGGTGAGGGGGGACTTTTCGTCCTCCTTAAGGACTCTCGAAGATATGAGGAGAACAATACATATGAAAACAGCATGTTTCAGGTTCCGGTTATGGAAAATCATTGGAGTGACCATTCTGTTACTGGCTGCTGGTTCTGTCCAGGCGAAGGAAATGCCAAGCTTCTGGAAAGGAGTCCGTCCGCTTGGGATGGGCGGGGCATTTACGGCTATCGCTGATGACCACAATGCCTTATTCTGCAACCCTGCAGGTCTGGATAAAGTACCCCATTGGAGCTTTGCCGTGTTGAATCCGATGATTGAGATCGGAGAGAATGGCCAGGAGCTTTATGAGGATATTCAGGATACCGACTTTGACAAGACAGAGGAGGTCACTGCCCTGCTGAGAAAACACATGGGTGAGCATCAGCATGTCAGGACTTCCCTTTTCCCTCATTTTGTTAAGCGACATTTTGGGTTTGGGGTGCTGGGACAGGGGGCGATCGATGCCGAAATTAATAACCCGCAATATCCGGAAGTTGACGCCGGCGCTCTGGTTGATGTGGCCGGAGTCGGTGGTGCAGGTTTTGGCTTTCTCCAAGACCATGCCCTGCGGGTGGGCATTACCGCCAAGTACATTCAGCGGCAGCGGTTGCAGGAGACTTACACACCCGCCCAGATAGCCAGCGATGACTTCGATCAAAGGATCGAGGATGATACCCTGGATGGTTCAGGTATCGGTTTTGATCTTGGTACTCTGTATACCTTTCCGGTTTTCCTGAAACCCAGCGTAGCCCTGGTAATTCAAAATCTTGGTGGAACCAGCCTGGGGGACGCCGGACAGATTCCCCAGCAGATCAACCTGGGCACAGGGCTCAATTATGAAAAGGGAATCATTTCGGTTAACGCCGGGCTTGATTTGATGGATATTACCAAGAACGTAAATGACGATGAGCATGATCTTTTCCGCAGGCTCCATATGGGAGCAGAGTCCTGGATTGCAAACCGACTGGCTTTACGGCTTGGATTGTACCAGGGGTATGCCAGCATCGGGATCGGCTTGAATCTTTGGGTTCTCAAGCTGGATTATGCTAATTATGCCGAGGAAATCGGCGCTTATGCCGGTCAAAGGGCAGATCGCAGACATGTAGTGCAGCTTTCCCTGGGATGGTAGGTAGAGGGCAGGTATGAGGGCTGTGCATGATAAATAAAATCAACCCGATGATCATCCCCGGCCTGACGGCATCAGAGGCCGCTCCCAAGCCGGGAGCGGGGCCTGACTTTGGCGCGATCCTGCAAAATTCCCTGTTCAATCAGGACAGGCAGAAGCCGTTGGAGATGGCAACTATCGAGCTGCTGTGCAGGACCCTGGAAATAATCCTCTCTGAATCCGAAAGCAATGGAAGTTTCCTGAGCAATGGGAGCTACCTGCCTTCATTGCCGCTGCCAGCCTTTTCATCCTTCAACTGGCCGACCTTATCCTTGCAGCAGCAGGATAGCCGGAATTTCACTCATGCCAGAGGCGTGCAGCAGCCAGGGAGGGCAGAGGAACAATTGCCGCTGTTGGCGGAACCTGAAATAACGAAGGCTGACATAAAGGATACAGGGCTGCTCAGGACCCTGGAGGAGCAAGGAGTATACGAAGAGCACGGTAGTCCTGCCCCTGGAGGTCGCATGGCGGCCTCTGGCGATCATGACATCGAAGGCATTGTACGGGAATCTGCAAACAAATACAACCTCGATCCGGCACTGATCAGGGCTATTATTGCCGTTGAAAGCAATGGCGATCCAAAAGCCGTTTCCCCGGCTGGAGCCCAGGGGCTGATGCAGCTTATGCCGGGCACGGCAGCCGAAATGGGAGTAACTGACCCCTTTGACCCTGTTCAGAATATCATGGGTGGAGCGGCTTATCTGCGCCGTCTGCTGGACCGCTATCAGGGGAATGTAAGACTGGCCCTGGCCGCCTATAACTGGGGCATGGGCAATCTCGAAAGCCGGGCAGGGTCCATGCCGAAAGAAACGCGAGACTATATTACCCGGGTTGAAGAAGCTTACTATCGGGCTTGAGTCGGCTTTACTCAATTTTCAGGAGCTCTCACGATTTCCAGCAGGGGGCTCCTGGCCTCTTATAAACCCACCCGTTTTTGCCTGCCGTAAAATTCACACCATACAGCGACACGATGAACACCAGCCGAAAAAAATAGGTTGACAACGTTAGAGAATACCGAATATGATAACCTGATAATTAGCCACGTATGAGAATAGTACAAGGAAGGAAAACGACTCTGGTAATTCCTTCTTTCCAAGGAGAATCCTCATGGGGAAAACTGCAGAAAGTTCAAAGTATTGGTTTGAAAAAGCCCAGAAGTACATCCCTGGCGGAGTCAACAGTCCTGTTCGGGCTTTCAAGGCTGTAGGTGGAAATCCACTCTTTATTGACCGGGCCAGCGGATCGAAGATTTACGATGCAGACGGTAACGAATATATCGACTACGTAGGTTCCTGGGGCCCCATGATTCTGGGGCATACCCATCCGCAGGTAGTTCAGGCGATTCAGGCTGCGGCTGAAAAGGGGTTGAGCTTCGGTGCCTCGACCAGCCTGGAGGTGGAGCTGGCCCAGCTCATTTGCCAGATGGTTCCATCCATTGAGCAGGTCCGGATGGTCAATTCAGGAACAGAGGCTGTCATGAGCGCCATTCGTCTGGCCAGAGGATATAAGGGCCGTGACAAGATTATCAAGTTCGAGGGGTGTTACCACGGCCATGTGGACAGCCTGCTGGTGAAGGCAGGCTCCGGGGCCACGACCCTGGGGATTCCCACCAGCGGCGGCATTCCCAACAGCCTGGCTCAGCACACGATTGCCCTTCCATTCAACGACATCGACCAGGTAAACCGCGTCCTTCAGGACTACCGCCGGGATATCGCCTGCATCATCGTGGAGCCTGTGCCCGGCAATATGGGTGTAATTCTTCCCCGCAAGGGGTTTCTCGAAGACCTGCGGGAATTGACGGAGCGGCATGACATTGTCCTGATCTTCGATGAGGTCATCAGCGGATTCCGGCTTGGACCGGGAGGCGCACAGGAGCAGTACAACATTAAACCTGATCTGACCTGCCTGGGAAAGATCATTGGCGGTGGTCTGCCGGTAGGTGCCTTTGGGGGCAAAAAAGAGATCATGCAGTGCCTCGCTCCCGTGGGATCAATCTATCAGGCAGGGACCCTGTCGGGAAATCCCCTGGCCATGAGCGCCGGGATAGCGACTTTGAAGCTGCTCACCAGTCCGGGCATATACCGGCAACTGGAGGAAAAGTCCGCCAGACTGGCCAATGGCCTCTTCATGTCCGCCAGGGCCGCCGGGTTGAATGTGTCAATGAATCGGGCCGGCTCGATCTTTACCCTGTTCTTTACCGGAGAAAATGTTACCGACTACACCTGTGCCCTTCGTTCCGATCAGGAGATGTTTGCCAGATATTTCCAGGGGATGCTGGAAGCCGGAATTTACCTGGCCCCCTCACAATTCGAAGCGGTTTTTGTTTCTCTGGCCCATTCGGATGAAGATATTGAACAAACCCTTGCCGCAGCCCGGAAGGTATTCGCTCATTTAGGAAAATAGGACCAAGCAGAAGTTCAGTGTTAAAAAGGTTATTTAAAAATAAGCTGGCAATTCTCGGCCTGATCATCATCGGAGCAATAATCCTTATGGCTCTCTGTGCCCCGGTTCTTGCTCCTCATTCTCCCAGCCGGATTGACCTTGCCTATCGTCTGGCCAAACCAAGCCCCACGCATCCTCTTGGCCGGGACAGCCTTGGCCGGGACATTCTCAGCCGGATCATCTATGGCAGCCGGATATCCGTGTGGGTCGGTTTCTCGACAGTCACCCTGGCTGCCCTGCTCGGTTTTACCTTCGGCTCGCTGGCTGGCTATTACGGTGGCTGGGTTGACGGTCTGATCATGCGGATTGTTGACATTCTGATGGCTTTTCCGGGGATTCTGCTGGCCATTGCCTTAATGGCCGTATTGGGGCCGAGCCTGAACAATGTTATTCTGACCCTGTGTCTCATCGGGTGGGTCAGCTATGCCCGCATGGTCCGGGGGCAGATACTTTCCCTGCGGGAAACCGAGTTTGTTCTGGCAGCCAAGGCACTGGGCCTTGGTCCTGTCCGGATCATCTTCGGCCATATCCTGCCCAATGTCCTTGGCCCGCTCACGGTCCAGGCCACATTCGGCATGGCGGGCAATATCGTGGCTGAAGCAGGCTTGAGCTTTCTTGGACTGGGAGTTCAGCCTCCGACCCCCAGTTGGGGAGCCATGTTGAATGAAGGAAGGTCGGTGCTGCTCAGTAACCCGCACCTGACAGCCTTTCCCGGCCTGGCCATTATGATTATGGTTCTGGGCTTCAATTTTATCGGTGATGGCCTGCGGGATGCGGTGGACCCGAAGTTGAAAATTTATTAAACCATACAATGCAGGCAAATATGAACGAGATACGGAAAAAAGTCGGGCAGATGCTCATGTTCGGATTTTCCGGGACTGAATTGAATGATTCTGTCCGCGCGATGATCCGGGAGCAGAAAATCGGCGGAGTGATTCTGTTTGCAGCCAATATTGTCGAACCTGATCAGGTCCGGCAATTGTGCCGGGATTTCCAGGACTGGAACCGGCAGGCAGGAAGTGAATTTCCCCTGCTGATTGCCATCGATCAGGAAGGGGGCAGGGTCTCGCGGATACCCTGGCTGGTGGAGCGCTATCCTGATCCTGTGCTTTTAGGAAACCGGAGCCTGGAGGATGCTTTTCAGTTCGGATACGGTCTGGCCCAAGAGCTGGCAAACCTTGGCATCACGGTCGATCTGGCCCCGGTCCTGGATGTCCTTTCCAATCCGGGAAATACCCTTCTGGCCCGGCGATGTCTCGGGACTGAAGCGAAAACGGTCGCTGATCGTGGAGAGGCAATGATCCGCGGGTTTCACGCTGGCGGAGTGCTGGCTACCGGCAAGCACTTTCCCGGACATGGAGATGTCACGGTGGATTCGCACCTTCGACTGCCGGTTTCCGACTGCACCCTGGAAACGCTTTGGCAGCGGGAGCTTGTTCCTTTTGTCCGGGCCATACAGGCAGGCCTTTCGATTATCATGACCGCTCACATCAAGTACACCCATCTTGATCCCGACTATCCGGCCACGCTCTCGCCAAAAATCATCCAGGGGCTGCTGCGCGGTCAACTGGGTTTTCAGGGGCTGGTGATCACGGACGATATGACCATGAAAGCCATCGCCCATCACTTCACCCCCAAAGAGGCGGCTCTGGCCGCGGTCAGGGCAGGCGCAGACATCGTTCTGGTTTGCCATGAACCGGATCAGCAGCTCCAGGCATGGGAAGCCCTGATGGACGGATATCAGCGGGATGAGGAGATCAGATCGGCAATCGATCTGGCCAGCCGGAGAATTATTGACAGCAAGTTGAGGAGGAATATCCTGCAAGGACATAAGAACATTGGCCACTGAAGGCGGCATCACAGAGTCGCCCTCATATAACTGGCCATTTATCAGTTACTGACCACTGGCCACTGATCACTGACCACTGTCTTTACTGACCACTGGCCACTCAAAAATACGGGGAGTAAATCATGTTTGTACCAATGGTTGACCTGGTTGGGGAATACCGCAGGCTGAGAGAGCCGATTCAAAAGGCTATCCAGTGGGTTCTGGAGTCGGGCCGCTTTATTCTGGGTCCGAATGTGGAAGCTCTGGAAGCGGAAATGGCGGCCTATATCACCACCCGCTACGCGATCGGGGTGGCTTCGGGAACTGATGCTTTGCTTCTGGCCCTGACGGCTGTGGGAGTGGATCGGGGAGATGAGGTCATTACCACTCCTTTTACCTTTATTGCCACGGCTGAGGCCATCTCGCATCTGGGAGCGCGTCCGGTATTTGTGGATATCGATCCCAGGACCTATAATCTTGATCCAGCACAGATCCGGGCCAGGATATCCAAAAAGACTAAAGCTATTCTCCCTGTTCACCTCTATGGGCAGCCAGCGGACATGGACCCTGTTCTGGACATCGCCCGGGAGTTTAACCTTAAAGTCATCGAGGATTGCGCCCAGGCTATCGGTGCGGAATATAAGGGAAGGAAGGTCGGATCTCTGGGAGATGCAGGCTGTTTGAGCTTTTTCCCAAGCAAAAATCTTGGCTGCTACGGGGACGGCGGCATGGTTCTGACCAGTGATGAGGAGATCGCAACCAAAGTTCAGCAGCTTCGCAACCACGGCAGTGAGCAGAAGTATGTGCATTCCATGCTGGGATTCAATAGCCGCCTGGATGAATTGCAGGCAGCTATCTTGCGGGTAAAGCTCCACGAGGTGGACCAAAACCGCAGGCTGCGCAATGAAAAGGTTGAAGAGTATAACCATTTTCTGCATGATAAAGTCATTACCCCTTATCAGGCTGAATTTGCACTCCATGTCTATAATCAATATACCATCAGGGTCCAGCACCGGTCGGAAATTCAGGAAGGACTGAAGGCCAAGGGGGTGGCCACAGCAGTCCACTATCCGATCCCTCTGCACAAGCAGCAGGTTTATCACTGGTTAAACTATGCGGATGACGATCTGCCCGAAAGTGTTGCTGCCAGCAGGGAGGTGTTATCACTTCCCATCTTTCCGGACATGACGTCAGAGCAGATTGCCTACGTTTGTCAAAGCCTGGAGGAGTTGCTATAGCCCCATCCCCTTCGTCGGTTATTCTTATGGTGGCCGGTGAGGCTTCCGGTGACCTGCATGGCGGAAACCTTGCCAGGGAGATTCTGGTCCGCCAGCCCGGGGCGCAGATTTTTGGCATCGGCGGGGCCAGAATGCAGGAGGCCGGGGTTCACCTGCTTCACAGCATTGACGATCTGGCTGTGGTCGGCATCTTTGAAGTGGTGCTCCACTGGCGGGCTATCCGGCAGACTTTTCGTTCTCTCTGTCAATTCATCCGGGAGAAGCGTCCCGATCTGGTGATCCTGATCGACTATCCTGATTTCAACCTCCGCCTGGCCAAAATAGCCAGACGTGAGCACATCAAGGTGCTTTACTACATCAGCCCCCAGGTGTGGGCCTGGCGGAGCTGGCGGATCAAAACCATTGCCCGGAACGTAAATACCCTGCTGGTGGTGTTTCCCTTCGAGATTCCCCTTTACCAGGGCAGCGGGCTGGATGTGCGGTTCATCGGCCATCCGCTGATGGACATCGTTCAGGCAGAGGCCGCCTGCCGGGCAGAAGCCGCCTGCCAGTCTGTTTCCGGGAGACGTGAAGATATCCGCCGACAACTGGGCGTGGACCCCAAAAGGCCAGTCATCGGCCTTTTGCCGGGCAGCCGCAGGAGCGAGATCGCACGGCTCTTGCCTCAGCTTCTGGGTGCAGCCGGCAAACTTTCCCGGCAACAGCCTGATCTTCAGTTTCTGCTGGCTTTGGCTTCGACCATCCAGCCAGCCGAGGTCGAACCTTATCTACGGGAGATCGATCCTTCAGTCACTATCCACTGCCGGACAAACAGTACCTACGATATCATCCGCGCTGCCGATCTGGTCCTGGTAAGCTCAGGCACGGCTACCCTGGAAACGGCACTTCTGAATACCCCCATGATTCTGGTCTACCGGCTTTCCCTGATAAGCTATGTCCTGGGAAGAATGCTGATCCGGGTTCCCTATATCGGTCTGGTCAACCTGGTGGCGGAAAAGAAAATCGTCCCGGAGCTGATTCAATATCAGGCCAACCCGGAAACAATCGCTTCCCTGGCAATGGATATTCTCAAGGATCACAAGCGGCAGGAGCGCATGCGCGAGGAGCTTCGAAAAATCAGGGATAAACTGGGTGAGCCGGGCAGCTCAGGCAGGGCAGCCGAGGTGGTCATGGAAATCTTGGGCAGCAATCCACAAGGGAAATACCTAGGCATGAGAGGGGAAAATTGAGAGGGGAAAACCGGTGACCTGGAAACAGACAAAGAAAAAATGGAAAAAGAGACTGCTCGATCTTGAACTCTTCCCCTGGCTTGGTGCCTGCCTGATCCGGTTCCTGGGCCTGACAGTACGAAAGGAGTGGATCGGAAGGGAGAAAGTCCATGATTTATGGAGCAGGGGTGAGTCTGTCATTTATGTCTTCTGGCATGGCCGCCTGCTGATGATGCCTCTGATCTGCCAGGGCAGGAAGGCCGGAGTGATGATCAGCCGGCATGGGGATGGGGAGTTGATCACCCGGATTATCCGCTATTTTGGCTATTATTCGGTCCGGGGGTCGAGCAGCCGGCATGGTATGGCTGCCCTGCGGGGATTGGCCAGGGAAATGAAGAGCGGATCAGATGCCGGTATTGCTCCCGATGGGCCGCGGGGGCCGCGATACCAGGCCCAAAGCGGAGCCATCCTGCTGGCCCGGCTGACCGGATGCCCGCTTGTTCCGGTGGCTTTTGGCGCTTCCGGCGGGAAATTTTTATCAACCTGGGACAGGTTTTTTATTCCTTACCCTTTTGCCCGCGGTGTGTTCATCTTCGATGACCCGATCTGGGTTGCCGGGGAAGAAGGCCGCCCGGCACTGGAGGAAAAACGGCAGCTCCTGGAGGAGCGGCTGAACAGAATTACTGAGCAGGCGGACCGGTATTTCGGGGGGTAACTGCTTCTCCCTCGCTCCTCTGGCACACATTTCGCACCCCCGTGGGGTCTTTTGTAGATAATTTCCCGGGCAGGTAATTTATTTCAACCTGCTGCCAGAGGCAGCAGGATAAATCAATATGTCGATGGAAAGCATTGCCTCGATGTCTTGGGGCAGCCAGCACGGTGCATGATCGATTCCAGGAGTGGGAGATAGGAGTGGCGGTAGATGGGGCCAATCGAGATGATAAGAAAATGATGCTCCCAACCCTGGAGGCTGATGT
>JBFLZW010000039.1 GCA_040755755.1 bacterium
ATCAGGACCTTGCCGGATTGGTTGTTCTCTGCGTCTCTGCGTCTCTGCGGGAGATCTTTTTTCCCTGTGTGCTTTGTGTCCTCTCTATATTATAAGCTTGGCTTATGTAAGTGCCATTCCACTTAAAAGCTTTATAGGAATCTCTTCCCAATATATCCAATCCCAGCCTGTCCGAGAGCCAAGACAGGCTGGGATTGGGTTATTCTGAAGTCCCATGCCCATTCAAGACCTCCTCCTTGAAAATATTTGAGGGCTTGAAGGTTACTACTTTTCTTTCTTTGATCACTGCCTCCTTACCGTTCCTTGGATTCCTTCCTAATCTCTGATTTTTCTCCCGGACACTGAATCTGCCGAATCCTCTTATTTCAACCGATTCACCCCTGGCAAGTGAATCCCTGACCAGATTCACAGTGCTTTCGTAGATCTGCCTTGACTTCTGCAAAGTGAGATCCGGAAATTGGTCCTTGATAGCTTTGATAATTTCCTCTTTGGTCATTGAGGGCTCTTGAATATAAGTTGATGTTAATTGAGCAAAGGATTCTTATTGGCAAGAATAATACTGTAAAATGGATTCACTTGCAAGAAGTAGGTCTTACAGAAAGATGGATATTCACTGGGATAGGCATAGGGATTAGGAATACCTGTTTCTATCCCCCAGCACGCCTTGATATTCCCGTAACCTACTGAAACATTGGTAAATCGCTTATTAAATCCTTTCAGATTTTATCAGATTTTTCTGCTGATTCCAGGAAAAGTTACTCATAAAGTTACTCATAGGATGGATCTACGGATAACTATGTTCATATAGCTGGGCTCCATTCTGGATGAGGTTGGCGTTTTCTTTATCTGCAAATGTCACAACGATTTGTCCCCTCCTGATCGCATGGTGAGCAACGGCCTCGGTCTTACCGCCAGATGAGGCGTGAGGAATGAATACAATATCTGCTAATGCGGCGATAAGTTCATTTCGTTTCGCTGCTTGGGCTGACGTAGTCCTTCGAATCTCAGGTCCAAACATCGACAGCACAAGAAGTCTGCCATTCTCCAATGCCTGCCGACTCGATTGTCCGATATGTAGCCCGATAAGACTTCTGGCCGGACAAAGGATTATAGGCTGTGATCCGCGCAGGAGTAAATCCAGGCATTCCCGCTCCATGGGTGAATGGAACCCTCCAGCGATCACAACGCCCGCATCCCGCAGTTCGCGGATGGCATCGAAGGTCTTGAGTACGATGCTCCCTGGGCAGCGAACCGAGCACAGCAGGCCCATCCGGTGCAGTAGCAGGATGGTTGGGTTACCCAAGACTGCAATAGTCAATGGCGCTTCAGTGCCCATCCTCTCAGTAAGTATCTTAGGGTAGTGATCATCACCTTGTTGAATCCACTGGATTTCCATCTCGTTCCTTATAACACTTTCATTCAAAGCAGGTCCAGCAAGTCATCCTCCGGCTTTGAATCTATCCCAAAACTATAGATATCGATAGGCGGAGTATCCTAATCCTACATCCCTTTCATCTATTGGTGCGGGATAAGGATGTCTGAGACGTCGTTTCAGGACTTTAAGGGTGGGATTTTGATGTCTGAAACCTCAAGGCAAAATATGCCATTTACTCCCTATCCATTGTTGTGCATCAGTTTGAGATTCCTCCAGTTGACTTAAATCTATGGTACATCACCAACCTCCCGGAGTTTCTCTTCAAGGAATCGCTGGAGATCCTCTTTCTTGGGCAGTTCGAGTTGGTATTTGGAGACGAATAATTTATTATCTATGCCAGCGAGGGCATATTCGACGAGAGTGTGGTCCTTATGAGTGCAAAGCAGAATACCGATTGGTGGGTTGTCACCTGCGGCCATCATGTTCTTGCGGTACCAGTTTACGTAGGTGTTGAGCTGGCCGAGGTGTTCGTGCTTGAACTCATCCACCTTGAGCTCGAGTAATATATGGCACTTCAAGATGCGATGATAAAAAACCAGGTCCACAAACCCGGTGGTCTTGCCGATGAGAATATGCTTCTGTCGCGCCTCAAAGCAGAAGCCGTGACCAAGTTCCAGCAGGAAGTCCTGTAACTTATCCAGCAAGGCATCCTCCAGATCAGACTCGCTCATAACTTCCTTTGATTTGATGCCGAGAAACTCGAAGATGTATGGGTCCCGGACGGTAAGTTTCGGCTCAGCCTGCTCCGCTCCTGACTGTACCAGTTCGGCCAATTTTTTCTTGTTGTTGGAAAGCCCGGAACGTTCATAGTAGAGGCTGGCGATCTGGCGTTTGAGTGCCCGTACAGACCAGTTGCCACGGATGCACTCAACCTCGTAAAATGCCCGTTTAAGGGGATCATCAAGCTTGATCAGCTCGACAATATGCGTGAAAGATAACCGATCAATTAACTTCTCAGGCGGAATGCCCAATTGTGAAGTCTCCGATCCCACAATTTGGGAGTCAGCGGCCTCCAAGACTGCCGGAAATTCGGAAATCGCCGATTTCCTTTTTTCCAGCATGCCGAATTTGGAAATCAGTGATTTCCGAATCTGGGGATATACCTCGTAGAACTGGCGGCATAGTCCCAGGTAGCGCCCCGTATAGCATTTATCTAAAGCTGCCTGTAGCGTCTGAGCCAATGTATCCAGGAGCTGCTGTCCGTACTGAGCCCGGTCCTCCCCGTTCTGTTCATACTCACGAATATAGAAGCCAATAGCCCAATTTCGCATGGTAAGGCTGATGTTGACCGCCTTGCCCGCCTGCGCGGCGCACTGCTCATGCACATCCTGAATTGCCTTAACCAGGGCACCAAAGTCCATCATCTGCAGATTATCGGCCATAGTTGAGGTCCTCCGATACCTTGGATGTCAACGTCAAGTTGTAGGGACCATTCTCATTCATGAATGGCTCCTATTCACTGTCATCATCGCAGTCTGACTGTCCGCCAGACAAGCCCATCCGGTACTTGATATCGTAATTGATGATAAAGTCCAACTCCTCCTCCGTGAACCCATAGTGCCGTGCCAGCACCCGGTCAATTTCATCGATGATGGGTTTGCAGGTGCGTGGTCGGAATTGCTCATATCTTATTGCACCGGTAATGCTATGGGATGCGGCAATGATTTCTGCCGATTTATCGAGTTGATTCTTCAGCTTGTAGGCTGTCTTGCTCATGTCCTCGTTTCCGAAAGATTTGGGGACGGGAAAGGATTTATAATCTGAAGGATTAAAGTCCCGGCAATTAGTGCGGACTTGATAAAACCAATAAAACAGTGTGCTGTTTAAGATGCAAAAGGCTCGGTCGCGAATCATATTAGAAGCAAACGCCATCTTGTTCTCACGGGTTGATGACGATTCCATATCGCCCCGGAAGAATTTCGGCGGGCGCGGTGTGATGGTAAACCAGCTTCCAACGCCAGTAATCTTGTAGAATAGCTTGTGGGGTAAGTCAGTTTTCGACAACCAGCTCTCAAACCAGTCCTTGCATTGCAGCATCTTATTGATCACTCCAACCTCCATTTCGGTTGAAATTTTTGGAAAGACACCCGGCAATGTATCGACCGAAATGGTAATAAAGGCCAACCTCTGAAAGACATGTTCACGCTCTTCATTGAACCACTTGTTATAGGGAGTGACGGATAAGATAGTGGTTGGCGTCTTTGTGGCAGCCCGTTTGGCGAGAATGATGGCCAACCGCGCATGGTGCATCCCGTCGAAAAGCTTTGAGGGGCGATCATCGTAGGTCGAAGACCATACAAAGCTGGAACTTTTTAGAATGACTTCCCGGCAAGAAGCCATACGGATTGTCGAAGTGATGGGCTGCTGAACAATGAACCCGAAGCGGGAATTTTCATGCTGAAGGGCAAATGACCGCTCAGTACAAAGGGCGTAAAGGTTGCCGCAAGACTCGGTAAAGAAGTTCCGGGGGTGGTATTGGACGCTGACCTTTGAAAGCTCCACATACGGCGGATTCCCAATAATTACATCAAATCCGCCGCTGTTCATGATCCCATAAAACTCGACAAACCAGTGAAACGGCTGATGGCTGGCCTTCCATTTGGCGAATGCCTCCTCGTAGGCCTTTTTCGTCTTGAAACTATTGGCTGCAATGCCATACTCCCCGGCAAGGTAACGGTCAAGCTCATCGTCGAGCTTCTTCAGTCGGCAGTGCAGTTCCTGTTTATCCTCATGGGTGACCTTGCCGCCGTAAATAGTCTGCTGTGCGCGGAACTGTTGGAATGCGCGCTTGATGAGCTCGACGTCCTCCTCAAACCGGCGATAGACGGCTTCGGAATCACCGAGCATGAGCCTCATTTGCCCGCCAGCTTCCTGCTTGAAAGCCTTACGTGCCTGCTTATCGGTGGCATAGCCGATAAGAGTATTTCCAGCGCGGATATTAAAGTCTATATCAGGCAGGGGCTCGATTTGCTCCACCGCCTCGACTTGGGCGACCAGTTTAAGGAAAAGCCGGAGCTTGCAGATTTCGACCGCTTCTTCCATAATGTCCACACCGAAGAGATTGTTGATAATGATGGATTTGAGGATAAAGTAGCGCTCGTTGGGATGTTTGGCGATTTGTGCCAGAACTTTCTTGAAGTCGCTGTACTTGAGATTTTTCGTGGCATGGGCATCCTGCCCATGAATAGCAGATGATACAACTGTGGCTGCAGGTTTCACGGGCGGGACGCCCGTGAAACAATTACCAGTACCCACCCAGCGCCAGTTTGACAAGCCGGCACCGTCTGGATTTTGGAGAACGTATTCCACTTGCTTGTAAAAGTCTTTCTCGTCGCGGATGAGATGGTCATAATACTCGGACTGCCACAACTCGCCGCTGCGTCCGAGCAGACGATTGATCTCCTTGGAAGTGTAGGACTTCCAGGAGTGGAGAATAGCAGGCAAGTCATGCCCCTGAGTAGGGGTCAACACAACATGCACGTGGTTTGGCATGATACACCAGGCTATGAGGTAGTAGCGCTGGCCGTCGAAATGCCGCAGCGCGTTTTCGACTATCGCTGCCACACGTTCATCGCGCAGGCAGCAGCAACCCTGACCGCGATCAAGCCATGCCTCGATCTTTTGGGAGTGAAGGCTGGCCAGACGATGGCGTTCGCTATCGCTTAACGTGCGTCCCGATTGTGCGGCGGTCTTGACGATATTCTCCCGCTCGAACAGCCATTCCTTAAGCACTGTGGCTGGCAGCGAGTCGAATAGACGGAAAGTAACAGCATAAGTGGCGCCTTCCTGGGTCCAATGCGGCAGGTAGGCACCTTGACGGCAAATGAGAGTGGCATGGGCATCCTGCCCATGAATAACAGATGGTATCACTGTGGCGGCATGCTTCACGGGCGGGACGCCCGTGCCATTATTTGTATCACTACCCATGCCAGTGCCTATGTCATTATCCACATCCTCGATAAAGCGCTCCATGCGTTCGAGGCAATCGCTGTACAGGGTTTCCAGGATGCGCAGGGCAGCGAAGAGAAACGCGCCAGAGCCGCAGGTGGGATCCAGGATAGTGACCTTTTCAATGGCCTGCCAGAAAGCACGGAGCATTTCAGGGCTCTCGGTATTGAGGATAGCATCGCGGGCAAACTGCCAGATGTCCAGGTTCAGGGTAATCAGGTCATTGATAGTGTGGACCTCGCCAGCTCGGAGTTTTTGGCGCAGTTCCAGACAGCGCTGGCGCCGTGCGACATGCTCGCGCCATATCTCGGTGGGAAGTGCGTAAGAGTCATCAGCGGGTTTATTCCAGCCGCTGCGCTGAGAAACGTCCTGAATGCCTGCTTCAATTTCTTGCGGCAACTCAATTACGTTGCCTTCTTCGTCAACTACCCCATATCGCATGGCCGGATAGATGTAGCGGTCGGGATTATCGGCCAGCAGGCGCCAGAGGAAGCCATCTTTTTTGAAAATTGCAGGGCATTTTTTCTCGGCAGCATCAAAAAGGAATGGGATAATGGTATTCTTGCTGATGTATTCGGTAATGTCTTCTTTGGTATAGTAAGCCCCCATTTGTTTTTGGTTGATATACTTCTCGAAAATATAGCCAACCACATCCGGGTTGATCTCGTTATCGGCACGCAGGGGCCGCTCATCCAGGTGCCAGGAATATTGGTCGAAAAAGTCGAAGAGTTTCTCAAATGCCTTGTCCGGAATATCGATACTGGAGTTTCGCTCTTCAATCTGGTGAACCTCGAAAAAACCGCCATCGAGGAAGGGAACCTTGCCCAGGAGTTTTTCGAGATCAGCGTCAATTTTGCGGTCTTCAGGGGACTTGCCCAAACCTTCGTGGAAGAGGCGCAACAGGAAATAGCGGTAAAATGACTGGAACTTGTCCTTGCCTTTGGCCTCTTGGACCATCTGAAGACGATTACGCAAGTAGTCGATATCGCCATCGAGAAAGCCCTTCTTCTGGATGAAATAGACGAACATAAGGCGGTTGAGCATGAGGGACGTGTACCACTGGAGGTCAGCATCTTCTTTAATGCCCTTGATGAGTTTGAGGAAAGCGGTGTGCTCGGCCTTGAAGCGATCATAAAATCTTTTGGTAATCCTGTCTACGTCGAAGGCGGCCCGGGCTCGGCCAGCCACATCCACAATGGTGATATTTTCCTCCTCGTCAAGGCTGATGGCGATCTGTTCGAGCCGCTGGATGAGCCGGTCACCGGATTGATGCACATCGAAGTGGTGGTCCCGGCTGGACATGGGTTTTCCGGGCTCACGGCGGACCCACTGCCAGACCTGCCTGCCAGAAGGCTGGTCGGCATAGATCACGAAATGTTCGCGAACGGATTTGGTGATCTGGTGATCAATCTTGAGGCGTGTAGACCGGTCGGGAATGGAATCGCAGATAAAAGCCACAAAGCCTCGTTTCTGGGCGATAGTGGCCAGGCGGATGCTGCTGCCATCTACGGGGATATCGATCTGGCTTTGGTAATTATCCCAGCCCAGATGCTCGCGGAAGAGTGTGTTGAAGTCGAAGGACTTGAGACATTCCCTCACTTGGGCAAAATCTATCTTCATAGTTTAGTTCTCTCCATCAGGTTTAGCCAAGCCCATCGAACAGATGACCTGCGGTTCGGTCGACTCTTCATCTTCTGAAACCCGGCACAGGCGACCATCCTGGCGGAGTGAAATCACCAGTTCGGCCAGTGCCTCATTGGTGATACCGCTCTTGAGTTGTCGGTTTAGTATGTCGATGGCTGATTGGAGCAACGGGTACTTATAAATGTCTTCAATGGCTTTCATCAGTTCGGGCATGGCAGAAAAAAGTATGCCCTTGCAGTTGTCCGTATAGGTTTTGAGCCGCTCGTAGGTGCGAAACCTCGCGCCGGATGGCCGACCAAGCTGACCGCCCACGGATTTCCCTGTCTCGATGATCAGTTTCACGCCCTGGGCGACCATAGCATGGTGCTGCTCATGGCGGGGCAGTGCTGGTGTATCCGGCAGGCATTCGGCTGCTTTCAGAATGGCGAACTGTGATTCGGTGACACTCCTGCCTGCCTTGTCAATCCATGCCAGAGCGTCATGGCCTGTTGTGGTTCGCAGATAAACCAGCGTTCCTTCCGGCTGGTCATGAGTAGGCTGGTAAGGCCGGGTGGAGTAGACCACATTCGGCAAAGCCGTGATGACCTTTTCCAGTTTCGGGTCCTGATCAATGGCGTTCTTCCATATCTGGTAGGCATAGGAGGCCAGGTCCACTTCAGTATCATCATCGCCGTCCAGAATGCCGGACTTTTCATTGTAGATATCGATTAACGGGAGGTCATCCTTTTCATCATCGAAAAACGCCTCGTCTGTACCGACAACCTCGGCGTTCTCCCGCAGGCGCTGACGTACGCGGCTGCGAAGGCGAATAATGCGCTCAACTCCATCAGCAGGCAGAAAGGAATAGCAGAGGATGCTGTCAGCCTTTTGCCCGATACGGTCTACGCGGCCAGCGCGCTGGATCAGGCGGATAATAGCCCAGGGCAGATCGTAATTGACAATGATGGCGCAATCCTGGAGGTTCTGTCCTTCGCTCAAAACGTCGGTCGCCAGCACGATGCGAAGTTCATCGCTGGCCGAGACCTTATCGCGCTTATTGTTGCTAACGGGGCTAAACCGGCAGGCGATGGCCGTGGGGTCAGCGCTATCGCCCGTGACACCCGCAACTGCGGCAATTCCACGGCCTTTGAGCTGGCTCTCGAGGTAATTCACTGTGTCAGCGAATTGGGTGAAGATAAGAACCTTATCTTGTGGATGTTGCTTTGCCAGCAGGTTTATAAGCGCATGGAGTTTCTCATCCCGGTCAGGGTCCCACGGCCCGGCTAAAGTCAAAACGCTCATCAGTGCATTGGCATCATTGCGGAGATCCTTAGCCAATGCATTGCCAAAGAGATCTGCCCGCAGCCACTTGAAACGCCTCCGGAAATGCGATGCATACATATTGTAAACCCCGGCGGCACGCCGGGCAAAGTCATCCTCGGTGAGCGCTTGGCCGACCTGGCGGATCGGGTCACTTGTGCTGTCGTCATCCTCATCGCCAGCCGGATTCCACAAATCACTGTCTTCATCAGTGGCCCAAGTGTCGAGAAGCCCGATGTCCTGAGTACCGATAGGCAGCAGCAGGTCATTCTCGATGGCATGCAGGAAGATGTAGTTACGGAGAATATGCCGTTCCAAAGACAGAATGAAGGCATGGCCGCTGCTCTCCAGCCGTTTGAAAAGGTTGGTGCGGCAGAATCCTTTGAGGTGTGAACCAGCCCGTGAAAGGTCAGCCAGTATTTTAGCTTCATCCGGTGCTGGCGGTTTGTGGGGAGTAGGTTTCTGGTAATTGCCCAAACCGTACCGGGGCAAAGCGAGATGGTTGACTGTATTTACTACATTATCTGCAAAAAGGCGGGCGTACTGATCTTTTTTATCTCCTGGATTGATCACGAACTTGACAGTTTTAGGGACACGGGTCGGGAAATATGATCTGGTGCCGTCGATGAATTCGAGACACTTGCGATTGCAGGCCGGATCGAGTTTTGCGTAGTTTCCCTGGATAAAGCTGCGGGTGCGGCGTACGAGGTATAACCTCATCAGGTCACGCCAGTCATCGGCATACTCGCTCTTCTCGAATGCTGCCAGTGACCTCACGGGACACTGGTGGCGACGGATAAACTCCGTCTCTCCAAGTTCACGAAGCAACCGCTCAGGCCGAACACCGATGTCCTCCTGCTCGTCGATAAAGAGGCGGAGCTGATTCGAGAGGTCGATATACGTCTTATTGTAGGGCGTGGCGGACAGCAATATCACCCGGCTGTCATTAGAGCTGATGTAATCCGCAATAAAGCGGTATCGTTTGCCTTCGCGATTGCGGAGGTTATGGCTCTCGTCAATGAGTACAAGCCGGTAACGGGGCAGATCGGGCAACTCCCGTTGAACATTGGTAATCGATAATACCTTGGCACGAAGTCGATACTGCTGACGGTAATCCTCCCACATCGAAACAAGGTTTTTGGGACAGATGATCAATGTCTCCACTCCGTGGTCATCCTCGAAGATGCGGGCGAGCGCGGTAGCCATTAATGTTTTCCCAAGCCCCACAACATCGCCGATCATGACACCCCCACGTTTATTCAGGTGATGGGCGGCGATCTTCACCGCAGCCTTCTGGAACTCGAACAGGGTATCGCCAAAGTCACTGGGGATGCGGAATTCAGTCAGTCCGGCGCGTGCCTCCTGGGAAAGGTGATAGGCCATTTTCACATAGATATGATATGGCGGGATCGGCTCCGGACGCGCCCAACTGCTATTGATGATCTCGACGAGTTCCTTTGAAATGTCCAGGCAAAACCGGTCATTCCATCGCTTCTCGAACCACTGGGCAAGCTTATCGCAGGCGTCATGGTCGAGCACGTCTATGTTAAGCTCACCCTGCTTGCATAAGCCCGCAAGGGTAAGATTGCTGCTGCCCAGATAGCCGATTTTGGGGTTGATGGGATCTTGTCGAAAGAGCAGGTATAATTTGGCGTGAAGAGGGTACCGCAGGAACAGCTTGACCACCAGTTTGTTAGCAGTAATCTGGTTAGCCAGCCGGCGGAGCCCTGCTTCATCCTCGTTGGTCGGAATGCCGATCATGAGCTGATCTCGGAAATCCTGGGCGAGTCTTCTCTTCAGTACAAGAGCTGTACCTTGATCGATCTGATCCTGGCCTGGCAGTAGACTCATCACAGAACGAAGCTGATCCTGGGGCATCTGCTGCATACCAACCAGAAGCCTGCAGCAATGGCCGACACCGCCTTGCCACTTCTCGACCAGCTCATCAACCAGCCGCCATCCTCGAAGATTAAAATACCCAACGCAAAAGTCAGCCCGTTCGGACAATCCCATTGCTTCTGAAAGAGCAGTCAGAAGATGATTATCGATGTTATCAAATACCTGGGGCATGATAGTCCTCCTTGCGGTTCTCCGGGGTATTCGTGGTCGTGGAAAATACTGATGTATACCTGTAGGTTACATACAGGTCGGTCGATAGCCACTTTTCGGAATCGCTCATGGCGGATGGTTTTCTGGGAGGGACAACTGCCTTCCCTGCTCAATTTGTTGAGAGTTGACTTTTTTATCTTTAGATAAAAGGTTAAATCTTGATGGTCAGAATATCACTTAACCTTCCATAATCAGAAGCACATTTCCATCTACGGGCAGGAATCAATCCAATGTACCTTATAATGATTTTTTAGTTTACAGTTAGCGACTGTTGCTGTCAAGCGCTTTTCCCGGAGGGGACATCATTACGTAACAACGCTTGCCGAGATTTCTCCTGTCCTGCTGTCCCCCGGAGTGCTTCCAGGGCTCTGGGAAGGAGCAGAAACAACCATGCTTCGGGAGGTGGTGAGCATCTACCTTCTGCTGAGATTATTATAAGATCCAGATATCTGGTGGGTATTCCAAAAAACATTCAATTGAGGTAAAGGATCGGGAAAAATAGGGCAGAAGGAGCGATTTTCGGCCTTAATCTGAATGGCACTTACATAAGAATTAGTAATTCTCCCGCAGAGACGCTGAGACGCAGAGGATATCATTGAAAAGTAAAAGTAAAATAAGTTCCTCCTTGTGCCTTTTTACTTTTTGCTTGCTTCCAGG
>JBFLZW010000040.1 GCA_040755755.1 bacterium
GCCTCCGGTATCATGGTCTTTAGTTTTTTTCTGCCCATATAATACCGGAAACTTCAGTCAGGGGTGGGGGAATTTTGCGTTGTCACAAACCCCTAAAATGGGGGAATTTTAGATTATCACAATCAGACAATTACTCTGTAGGTTGCTATACACTAAAATTGGGATGAATTTGTGACGTAGTTTTTCGCCCTGCGATGGGGAATTTTAATTGTCGTCAATGGGGAAAAATAATTGTCGCTGATCAGAAACTACATATTGACCAGACTCCTCTATGTATGGCTGATGCATACTGGCTCATGGGTAATAAAAAGAGGATGGAGATCTCAGGTCGATAGAAACCATCGCCGTGACCTCAGCATATTCCATATCGGCTATCATTGGCTTGTCCGGCAACTTGCCCAGGCGCTCCCTCTCCACATCGGATTCAGACTTTATTTCTGGTTGCATCTTCCAAATCTGACAGATAGCTAGGAGCCAGGTTTTTCTAACTCAGTAAGGACTTTAAGAACTTAATAATCCTATCTTTATTTGAGAATTCAGCTTCTATTCTATCGTAGTTACTATATTCAACAATTACCTCATATCTTCTCAACCCACCTTCAGGTGGAGATTCATGATAGCTCTCGATAAAGTCTACTGCTGCCTGAATATCTTGAAAGCATCTGTCGTGGCCATAGAGAGGGATAATAAGTATTTTGTTGATCATTCTGTCTATTGTCTCCGCCAACAAATTGAAAAAATGGTCTATTTGCTCTTTATTCAACGAGATCAGCATCTGCTTGAGACCTTCCCGTTCCGAGACAGCCAACTCTTCAATTTTTTTGACACACTGCTTGAATTCATCATCAGGCGTGAACTCATCGAAACGCACATCGATATTTGCACAACAGAATGCGTCAGTAATAGTTTTGTAGGGTATATACAGAACCTTAAATCCGAACGATTCCAATTGGTTAATTGAGTTATCGGTAAAAATACCCGCTAATACAACACCAAGGAAGGGGGCTTCCAGATTATGGCATTCTGCTACGGGAAGAACGGCACCCTGGATTTCCTGGACTTTGTTTCTTGAATGTTTCGTGTACCTTCTCCACGCAGCTTCAATGATAGCTATGGGCTGCCCTGTCTTATCAGGTGAACCGTCCCTCTCAATAACGAAATCCAAGTCATGTTCGTTACCATATTTATCCTTCCAGGTTACTTTACTTCCCCTTCGAGCTTTGCCCCGGTGTCCTTTTTTATCAAGATATAATCCCCTCTGCTCACAGAAATCTGTCAAGATTGAGCTGATTATTTCCTCAAGCAGGTTCCCGATGATTTGTCCAAACTTATGAGATGGAGATTTTGCCATAAAACTAGCCTTCTACCCAGAGTTGGCCTTCATGGAGGGGGATTTTATGTTTTCGGTTCTTCCACTTGATGTTCCTGTCTCTGATTTTTTCGAATCTATACTGCTGAAAGCCTGCTGCTAATGCCAGTTCACCGAGCCACTTATCAACAGGTACGTAGATACCATACGGCGCACAATCACCAATAACAAAACAAACTGTGGACCCATCTTTGCAAAAATGACGGAGAATACGCCATACGTTTGCCAAGTCAATGAAATAGGCAGCGACCATGGTGTGGTAGGTTTTTCTTCCTCCTTTGCTTTCACGTATTTTTTCGAGATCCTGGCAGACAACCGTAACCTCTTTATATATTGGAGCCAGCAATGGATCGGCCAGCAAGTCACTTAACGTCAGACGCTCTGCCGCGGAATGTTGTGAACAGGATCTCACCAGATGCTGGCGTACAGCCCCCTGTAAGTCTCCCCAGCCAGAAACTTCACCCCAGAATGTCATTTCAAGTCTTGTGGCATCAGCATAGTCATAGTTGTTTGGGTAAGGGGGAGAAGTAATAACAAGGTCAAACGCCTCTTTTATTGGGATATTCGGATTTCTTGCATCAGTGAGAAACATACGTGCGTTATGTTTCCACCCTGTCCTTTGGACGAAGAGCATGCCATGTGCTATCTCTTTGGCTTTTTCCGTAAATGCGGAGAAAGGATCGAGAACCTTGGATTTTTTTTTGTTTGGAAGGATATACTGCCATTGAGCAGTCCCTGCCGTACTGCATGGCCTTAAAATAGCTGTAAGGATGAGCCATACAAGTTCCCATATTGGATCATCTTCCTTTCGTAACTTCAGGTACTGCTCACGCAGGGCATCTAATTTGGCAAGATTTTCTTCAGTATAACACTTTTGGAGTAAGGGAATATGCTGACGGCTTGTAGACATGCCGCTTCTTCTTGCCCTTTGGACAACTTCGTCAGCGTAGTGGAATAAAGCATATGGATTGAGATACCACAAAAGTTTAGCCTGGGCAACACGATAAATAAACGGGTGAGTCTCAAAACCAATACAGTTTTGACCGGCAGCATCTGCAGCCAGGAGTGTTGTGCCAGAGCCAGCAAAAGGATCGAGAATAGAAAGAGGCTCTTCTTTTTTATATCGTTCGATAACAGCTTGTACCCATTCTGCTGAGAAACCAGCAGAGTAACGAAACCACTGGTGAACAGGCAATTTCATATTATCAGTAAACGTGCCAGAGCGCTGCCTTCTGAGATGTGCTCCTGCTTCAGGCTTCGTATCAGGTTGCTCATCCGGGAAAAGTGATAACTGCAGTGATGAATTCATAACGGAATACCTTTATTAAGCTCATAGCTTATAATATCCAACGGATCACTTATGAAGAGTGCTCAATATTCGATATGCTGGAAGTTTCCGTTTTATAACTTCCCAATTGGTCTAGTATACCATATTTTTATTTCGAGGGGAATTTCTGGTTCTGGCGGTTAAGGGCCGAAGTATCAAGTACGTTTTTTCCGTTTGCCCATCCTGTTTTCGGTACCGGCCATAAGCCGCTGGATATTCGACCGGTGCTTGAAGATCAGGAGAGCGGCAGCCGGCAGAGAGGTGAAGAACAAGGGGCCGGCCCCCGAAAGGAGGAAGATAAAGGGGGGAAGCGCCACCGCAGCCGAGATCGAAGCCAGGGAGACATAGCGGCTGATTCCCAGAACTCCCATCCAGACCAGCAGGGCAAGAAGAGCAGGGCAGGGGGCAAGGACAAGAAAAACTCCCAGGCTGGTGGCAACACCTTTTCCTCCCCTGAATCGGTTGAAGATGGACCAGTCATGGCCAATGATTGCCAGTAACCCAAGAGCGGATGGCATGGCCGGAGAAGTGAAGAATATCTTTCCCAGGAGGACAGCGGCTATGCCCTTGGTCAGGTCGCCAAGAAGCGTGAAAATGGCCGCTTTTTTCCCGACGGCGCGCAGCACATTGGTAGCTCCGATATTTTTGCTTCCAACCTGCTGGATATCGACCCGGTGCCTTCGGGCGATCAGGATGCCAAAAGGAATAGACCCAAGGAGGTAGGATATAAGAAAAAAGAATGCCGGTTTCAGGGCTGCCAATTTGTGCTTCTCCTGTCTAGGTGGTCAGCTTGACTTCCCGGTTGAATTTTATCACATACTCGACCCCTGAGATTATGGCCATAATCATGGCCCCCCAGAGCAGAATGCGGCCCAGGGGGATTTCCCCCAGGACCGGAAACGGAAACTTGTCCAGGATGAGAAAGGAAACGGCCAGGATTTCACTGACCGCTTTATATTTCCCCATTTTACTGGCCGCAATGACTACTCCCTGCGAAGCGGCCACAGAGCGTATCCCGGTAATGGCGATTTCCCGGCTGACAATGACCACCACGATCCATGCCGGGGCCAGACCCATTTCAACCAGGGAAATGAGGGCTGAGGAGATCAGCAATTTGTCAGCCATGGGGTCCAGCAGCTTGCCCAGGGTGGTGGTCTGCTTCGATTTTCTGGCAATGTAGCCGTCCAGCCAGTCGGTCAGGGATGCCAGGAGAAAGATACTCAGAGCCAGAAGGTTACTGAATCGGGTCAGGAGCACGGTCACGAGGACAGGCACGAGAAAGATTCGGGCTATCGAAAGTTTATTCGGTAAGGTCATGGTTAACTTTCATGGCAAAAATTCCCCTCCCTGACCACTGATCACTGGCCACTGATCATTTTTCACAACCCCACCCGCTTGACCAGTTCCGCTTTGAGTATCTGGAAGATATGAGCATGTTCCACAACGCCGAGCAGGGCTTGAGTTGCTTCATCCACTACCGGCAGGTGGGCCGTGCCTTTCTCCAGGAACAGGTCCATGGCCTCTTTCAGGGTTCCCAGGGGAGAGATGGAGGGAAAATCAGCACGGTAAAAGTCCCGTGCGTAAACGATATCATTCAGACTCTGGTCCAGGAGCACATTTCTGGCCTCATGCAGGGTGATAACTCCCAGATAGGTTTTGTTACGATCGACCACGGGGAAAAATATCCGCTGGCTGTTCTTGAAAACTTCCATCACCTCTTTGACCGGCATATCTGCATAAATAAACTCGATATCCGTATCCATCGCCTCCCGGACGGTCATGGAAGCCAGAATATGCTTTTCAAAATCGAGCGTTGAGGCGATTTCGTGTGTTACCTGGTACCAGGAGGCCAATTCCTCGCGGGAATAGCGCAGCCGCTCAGCCAGTTCATTGATCAGATTGACGATCTCGCCGATCTCGTCTGTTGAAGAGAAATCAATCTGCCGTAAATTTCCCGATATGACAGAAATTCCCCGCATTTGGGAAATGATTTCCCTGACCGGATAATCAATCATTCTGCGCAGGGTAATATACAGGATAGTCAGGATAACCAGAATGGTGACTACCGAGCTTACGCCCATTTGAGTCAGGAGAAGAGCCTTTCGCTTATCAGGTCTGGTTTGGACGAAATCGGCCAGAAAGAAGCCCAGGACCTTCTGGCTGCCGGCATGACAGCGCTGACATGATGGCCGGTTCAGGATCGGGGTAAAGTGGCGGATTACCTCTTTACCTTCGGAAAAATAGGTCTGAATTACCGGGCGGGGAATTTCGAGCTGGTGATCGTTGTTGTTATGGCAAAGAAGGCATTCCTGCGTTTCAGGATTGACTTTGTTTGTGGACCCGTCCCCCGTGCTGTCGTAGAGGATTTTTCCCTCTTTGGTCAGTAACCGGATTCGGTCGATATTTAACCGCTTTCCAATTTCGGACAGTTTGGTTCGAATCTGCCCGTAATCCTGCCGGGCAAAAAAGTCCTCCAGACCACAGGTAAGGAAATCCGTCAGCTTGCTTTGATAGCTGACCTTATCGTTATATTGCCATGAAGTGCTGGTGTAGATGAAGAGGGCAACAAATGCTCCCCCCATGAGGATTATGGGAATAAGGATAGTAATGATAATCTTTAAGCTGAGCTTGCTCAGTCTGGTCCGTCTCATACCTTAATAGGAGTCAGAAGTCAGGAGTCAGAAGTCAGGAGTCAGAATAAGTTAATGGGGTGGGGCAAAAGCCCCACCCTCCATTTGATTCCTCAAATAAAGCCGCTGGCTTTATTGCCCTGCGGCCTTTCCCTGACTACTCCGCGAACTGACTACTGCCTGCTGATAACTGATAACTGCTTGCTGTCTTTACTGACCAATGGCCACTGGCCACTGTCTTTACTGACCACTTCCCTCTTCCCGCCTGAGCAGGTTTTCCCACTTGGCATCTATTCCTTCCTGGAGCCGCTGCAGGATGTGCTCATTCTCAGGGTTGAACAGGTGTTTGAATCTGCCCTGGAGTTTCATCCATTCGGTAACGGGCTTCTTCGTTTTGGGCTTGTAGTTGATGGTCACTTTGCCATTCTCGACTTCATACAGCGGCCAGAAGCAGGTTTCAACCGCCAGTCTGGCCAGCTCGATAGCCTGATCGACTCCGCTTCTCCAGCCCCGGTGACAGGGAGCGATGACATTCAGGAACTTTGGTCCCCTGATGGACAAGGCTTTTTCCACCTTGCGGGTCAGGTCCTTCCAGTTGTGGGGTGAGGCTTGTGCCAGATAGGGAATATGGTGGGCTTCCACCACATCGGTCAGGTCTTTGCGGTATTGCTGCTTTCCGGGGATCACCTTTCCGGCCGGGCTGGTGGTGGTATCTGCACCCAGGGGAGTGGAGCTTGACCGCTGGATGCCGGTATTCATGTAGGCACCGTTATCGTAGCAGACATACAGAAAATCGTGTCCCCGCTCAAGCCCTCCGGACAGCGATTGCAGGCCGATATCATAAGTTCCGCCATCGCCGCCGAAGGCAATGAATCTGATTTCTTCATCAACCGGCAGTTTCCCCTTCCGCTTCAGGGACTGGTACATGGCCTCGACACCGCAGGCAGTAGCTGCCGAATTTTCAAAGGCACTGTGGATGAAAGGGACTCTCCACGAAGTATATGGGTAAATGGTCGTGGCAACTTCCAGGCAGCCGGTGGCGGATGAGACAACCACGTTTTTTCCTGCTGCCAGAAGGATCTGCCGGACAACGATCGATGCTCCGCAGCCGGCACACAGGCGATGCCCTCCGGCCAGAAGCTCTTCTCTTTGGGATAATTCTTTTAAAGTGGCCATTTTTCTCCTCGATATTTCCTAACAAGTCCTGTTCCCGGACAGCGGGCTCTATTCCCGGACCGTGAGATAGGTGATAAGTTCCTTGACCTTTCCGGTTTGCCTGATTTCCTGAAGATCCCGGATGACCTGCTCGATATGGGCGATTCCAAGGTCCCGCCCCCCAAGGCCATAGATATAATTGATCACCGCCGGCCGGGGAGAAAGGTCGTACAGGGCGGAGCGGACTTCGGAAAAGACCGGGCCTCCGGCAGCGCCAAAGGAATCACAGCGGTCCATAACTGCCAGGGCTTTAACCTGTCCAAGTGCCGCCTGCAGCTCTTCCATGGGGAATGGACGAAAGAGTCGAAGCTTGATCAGCCCCACCTTGACTCCCCGCTCACGCGCCTCATCTACCACGAACCGGGCGGTTCCGGCTGAAGAGCCGAGGGTGAGGATGGCGATCTCGGCGTCCTCCAGGCGATAGGTTTCAAAAAAGCCGTATTTTCTTCCGCTTACAGCGGCAAAATCCTGAGCCACTTTCAGGATCACCGGCTTGGCAAGTTTCATGGCTTCGGCCTGCTGGCGTTTGTGCTCGGAATAGTAATCCTGAAGGTCCAGTGGTCCGAACGTGACCGGTTGTTTTATATTTAACAGAGGATAGAGGGGGATATACTCCCCGATAAAATCCTTGACCTGCTGATCAGATAAAAGCTCAAGATTTTCAATCGAATGGCTGATGATAAAACCATCCATGCCGACCATTACCGGAAGCCGTACATCCCTGTTCTGGCCGATGACGACGGCCTGAATGAGGTTGTCGTATGCTTCCTGGGCATTTTCCGAATAAAACTGAATCCACCCGGAATCCCTGGCTCCCATGCCGTCACTGTGGTCTCCATGGATATTGATGGGCGCGCTCAGTGCCCGGTTGACCACCATCATGACGATCGGCAGGCGATTGCCGGAGGCGATATAGAGCATTTCCCACATCAGGGCAAGACCATTGGCTGAAGTTGCGGTCATGACCCGTCCGCCTGCTGCGGCAGCCCCGATGCAGGCGCTCATGGCACTATGTTCACTCTCTACCGTCACCAGTTCCGTATCCACTTTCCCGTCGGCAACGAACGAGGCAAACTGCTGCATCACCTCGGTTGAAGGCGTAATCGGATAGGCGGCACAGACATCCGGATTGATTTGCCTCATGGCGTTGGCCACGGCGATATTGCCGGTCATAGCTACCGGTTTCCCCATTTTGTTTAAACCCCCTTCCTTATCATGTGCGCTTTTTGATCCTTATTAGAGTTTGGCTTCCTCAACCATCTGAATCGCGTTGGCCGGACATTCATGGGCACAGACTCCACACCCCTTGCAATAGCGAAGATCAATCCCCTTGATCTTTTCATTTTCGACCGCAATAGCTGAATCCGGGCAGTAAATCCAGCAGAACAGGCAGTTTTTGCAGGACTCCCTGTCCATGACCGGACGAAAAGTCCGCCAGCCCCCGGTTTCATACCGGGCCGAATTTCCCGCTTCAAGGATCATTCCACCGATAGGGATCTCCTTCCACCCCTTCAATTTGCTGGTACTCATTCGCCTTTTACCTCCTCGTAGGCCCGGGTGATGGCCTCAATGTTTTTTTTCACTATCTCGGCACTCAACTTTTTGCCTAAATTGACCTTGGTGTCTTCTATCAGATGTTCCTTGCTGATGGTGTCCGTTATTCTGGCCAGAGCGCCCAGGATGGGAGTATTGGGAATGGGTTTGCCCAGGGTCTCAAGAGCGATGCGCGTTGCATCCACGGTAAAGACCGCTCCATGAGCGATGCGGTAGGTTTCTCGCACCGTTTTGGGATCGTCCGGGGTGTTGATGATGAAGATGGCATCCTGCGGCGTCCCTTCCGTTACATCCACCGTGCCCAGTAAGGTAGCGTCAACCACGGCCACAATTTTGGGATTGGTAACCTGGCAATGAAGCGACATGGGTTTGGCCGAAACCCGGTTGTAGGCCCGCAGGGGTGCCCCCATCCGCTCCGGCCCGTACTCCGGGAATGCCTGGACGTACTTGCCTTGGCTCATAGCCGTTTCAGCAAAGATTTTGGCTGCCGTGACAGTTCCCTGCCCCCCTCTGCCATGCCAGCGCACTTCAGTTATTTCCTGCATAACTGATCCCCCTTATAGAGAAAGTTATGGTGAATGAAAATTGATCCCCCGGACGGGAGATCCTCGTGAGATTTACCATCTTCATAAACTACATCTCCAGCTTCCCTTCAAGGGCTTTCGTAACCGTGACCTCATCGGCATACTCCAGCTCGCTTCCCACAGGAAGCCCCCGGGCAATCCGGTATACCTTGACTCCCAAGGGCTTGAGGAGTCGTGAAAGATAGGTGGCGGTGGCTTCTCCTTCCGCATTCGGGTTGGTAGCCAGGATCACTTCTTTCACCGCCGCAGATTTGACCCGCTCAATCAGACTGTCGATTTTCAGGTTTTCCGGCCCGATCCCATCCAGGGGAGAAATGGCTCCCATGAGAACATGGTACATCCCCCGGTATTCTCCCGTCTTTTCAATGACCAGGATGTCTTTGGGCTCTTCCACTACACAGATGGTCTGGCCGTCACGTTTGGTATTGGTGCAGATCTCGCAGGGGTCTGTCTCGGTAATATTGCTGCAAATAGAGCAGTATCTTACCTTCTCCTTGACCTGCATGATTGCCCTGGCCAGTTTATCCGCCTCCTGGCCGGAGATCCTCAATACATAAAAAGAAAGACGCTGGGCTGTTTTTAAGCCGATGCCGGGCATCTTTTTAAATTCTTTTACCAGTTCATCCACTGCTCGAATAGACACAGCTTTTTCTTATATTCCCCCTGACAGGTTAAAATAACCCTGGGATTTTTAAATTTCCGGTGGCTTTATTGATAGCCTGGGCTACCATTTCCTGAGCATTGTCTATGGCCTTGTTGACAGCGGCAATGACCAGGTCCTGAAGCATTTCGATATCCTGCGGGTTAACCACTTCGGGATCGATTTTAATCTCGACGATACGCTGCTTGCCATTGGCCACCACTTTAACCATGCCTCCCCCTGCCTCGGCCTCCACAGTCTGCAATTCAACTTCCTTCTGCACCCGAAGTACCTTGGCCTGTATTTCCTGGGCTTGCTTCATCATTTGATTGAAACCCTTCATTTTTCCCTCCGCGAATGAAAAAGTTATCAGCTATCAGTTTTCCTGCTGACCACTGACCACTTGTGCTCATGGTGATTGTTTTCCCCAGTACTTAATCTTTCCGGAGAAAGGATACATCAGTTTGCACTATCTGAGCTGAAAATATTTCCGTTATAATCCTGGCCATAGGATAACGGCTTATTATAGCATCAATTTCCGTGGACGTACAGCCCTCTTTTTCCTCAGAAGATAAACACTTACCCTGGCCTGATGATTCTCTGGCGCGGCATTCCAGGCGATAATGAGCACCGAAAACGGTTTGGCACCACCTTTGGAGCACTGACCGGGTTCCTTCCTTATTGATCGTATCCAGGTAAAAGGGAGGGTTTTTCGGGAAGGAGAGAGTAACAGTATCCCCGGTAATTGAGTCCAGCCTGGCCTGCTGAAGAATCGGGGCCAGGGTCTGTTTCTCTTTTTTAATGCCATTGAGCATCGCAGACCATTTTTGCTCTGTGGAGGCCGGGGGACTTGCGGATGCCGGGGCTGCCGGGGTGGTGAAGGAGAGGGGAGAAGGGGAAGAAGAGGATAATTCCTCCGGTTCAAGGGGGCTGCAAGGCGTTTCCCCGACTGAAAGCGGCCTGCCCTGGGGGGCGGCGGGTTTGAGGAATCCGGCTGGCCCGGCTGACAGCGGCGGCTCGTGCAGCGGTGCATCCGGGGAAGGGGATGCAGGTGAATCTTTCGGTTCCACTTCTCCTTCTGCCATAAGCGTCCCGCCCAGGCGGAGGGCTTCTTCCAGGGCCGACATCCGCCGCAGAATCTCCGCAAACGAAGCCGATAGCTCCATTCTGGCCATCTGAACCAGAGTCATCTCCAGGATGATCTGCGGATGCGAGGCTCCCCTCATCCGGTCAAGGCTCTGAACCAGGAGTTGAAAATACTGCTGAAGATCCTCCAGGCAGACAAGGTCGCTCTGCTTTTTCAGCGGCAGCACTTCATCTTCACTGAGATCGAGCAGCGGGGCCGGATCATGGCAGGTTTTGCAAACCAGAAGATCCCGCAGGTAGTGCAGCAGTTGTTCGGCAAAAAAGCGAAGGTCATAGCCGCGCTCCAGGACCTGGGCAATACCTGATAAAATAGCCTGCGGCTGGTGGTTGAAGACCGCTGCCCAGATTGCCTGTATCTGGTCTTTCTTGACCATTCCCAAAAGGTAGAGCACTTCATCGTAGCTGATATCTCCCTCACTGCACGAGATAACCTGATCGAGAATGCTCTGGGCATCCCGCATACTTCCATCGGCAGACCGGGCAATGAGCGCAAGAACGGATGCCGATACCTCCCACCCCTGGGACTTCACCACATCCTGCAGTGCGGCGGCGATTTCTCTCGGCTGGAGTCTTTTAAAGTCAAACCGCTGGCAGCGGGACAGAATCGTGGCCGGGATCTTGTGAGGTTCGGTTGTGGCAAAAATGAAAATGGCATGGCCGGGAGGCTCCTCCAGGGTTTTTAACAGCGCATTGAAAGCTGCGGTCGACAGCATGTGAACTTCATCAACAATGTAAATCTTGTAACGTCCGGCGGTTGGCACATAACGGATTTTTTCCCGCAGATCCCTGATATCATCCACGCTGTTATTGGAAGCGCCGTCGATTTCCAGGACATCCACAAAGCTGCCCTGAGTGATTTCCTGGCAGACTGCACAGCTATTGCAGGGCTCCCCCTTGCTGGCATTGGGGCAGTTGAGAGATTTAGCCAGAATTCTGGCTGTCGTGGTCTTGCCAACCCCGCGGGGGCCGGTAAACAGGAAGGAATGGGCAATTCGTCCGGACAGGATACTGTTTTTCAGCGTCTGGGTGATGTGCTGCTGCCCTACGACCTCCTGGAAAGCCTTCGGGCGACACTTTCTGGCTAAGACAAGATATGACATGAGTGATTGCTGATCAGGTATTCGATTAGATGATTATGAGAAAAATTCGAAATCCATCAGGCTGATGCCCCGGACTGTCAGCAGGCAATCAGTGCCCCCCAGGTACCCCTACGCACGCAGAAGTGTTTACTTACCGTTGCTACCTTCCGGTCCTGGCGGGGTTCATAAATTCCTGCTGCATAGGACCTGGGGGTTTCTGTATTTACCTGTCATGCTCACAACGCCTTTCGGCATCAGAGAAATGCTCGCCGCTAAAACTCATGAATGGCGGAGAGAGAGGGATTCGAACCCTCGAGGCGGCTTCTAACCACCCACACGATTTCCAGTCGTGCTCCTTAAGCCTCTCGGACATCTCTCCAACTCGGCTGTGCTGTGCTTAATGCCTTTTCCGGCATCAGAGAAATACATACCACATTCAGGACACGAAAGTCCATTGAAAAATGGCGGAGAGGGTGGGATTCGAACCCACGTGCCCTGCTCATCACAGGACAAGTCGATTTCGAGTCGACCCCGTTACGGCCAGACTTCGGTACCTCTCCGTGAACTTTCATTCCTCAGTTGAGCAAAAAAATTCTGAAGTAAAAATAACGACTGCGATTTCCCTACTCCTTCAATGACCCGCAGGTTTTTATCTCCCCACAGTCCGATCACGCCGATTTTCGATCGCACGGAACCGGTTTTTGGCTCTCTGAGAGCATAAACCAGTTCCGAAATCCTGGCCAGGAGGATAGCTCCCAGACACATGAGGCAGGGCTCTACGGTTACATACATTCGGCAACCCGTCAACCTCCAGGTGCCGAGAGTAGAACCCGCCTGCCGGATGGCCAGAATCTCCGCATGGGCCGTAGGGTCCCCGGTTTCCTCAACCTGATTATGCCCCCGGCCAATGACCGCCTCCCCCTGAACCACGACGGCTCCGATGGGAACCTCGTTTTCCTTCAGAGCAAGCCCGGCTTCCTCCAAAGCAGCATCCATGAAAATTTCATGGATATTAATATCTTCTCTCCTGCTGTCCGGCACCATGATCTAGCCTATAGTATCAGTATAAGCCTCGTAGTGTCAAGTAGTTTAATCGAGGTAAGAATTATCGGACCGAGTTTCCTCACCCACGTTGGCCACATATAAGGGCCACATATAAGCAAATTTTGAGAGTAAGGAATATGAATTTCCTGTTGACTATTATACATGTATATGATTAACTTTTAATGAAAGGCCGATACATGCAAAGAGGAATAAGATAATGTCTGATAAGAAAATAAATAAGGTCTCTCGGGTTAATGACAGCATTGCGGTTAGCAAAATAGTCAGTAAAAAAGACCCTTCTCCTTCAAAGATCTCGACTCATGTCAGCAGGATAGTTAAAAGCCCACCGATATCAGGGTCTTTCAAATCATCTGATTATAAAAGAGCTGTTTTGACTGCTATATCCAAAAGTAGCAGTAGCCATTCATAATATCTAAAGGCAATGGCACTTACATAAGCCAAGCTTATAATATAGAGAGGACACAAAGCACACAGGGAAAAAAGATCTCCCGCAGAGACGCAGAGACGCAGAGAACAACCAATCCGGCAAGGTCCTGATGAAAGTCGG
>JBFLZW010000041.1 GCA_040755755.1 bacterium
CCCTGATTTATCACAAAAATCCCTTCAATCAAAGCAAAATAATCCGAAAAATTTCTTGAGAATGTTTTTCTATCTCCTCAATATTGCTATGTTTTTACCCCTATTTTTCCTCACTCTGAATTGCTGAAGAGGGGAAAGGGAGGCATCAGGGAACCCCTGTGGCAGGATAGGGTGTGGGGGGATGATGAAGGTGCACAGGCTCAAGCGCCTGTGCACATTTACATTGTTTCCCCCCCCACCTAACCTCAAGAGGGAAAATTTAAGAATCTCCGGCCTACTCACCCTTCGGCGGGGCTTTTGGTACAGCAGGCGGTGTCACCGGCATGGAAGGCGGCATCTTGAGTGCAGAGGGACCCTGCGGAGTGCCAGCCTGTGATTTGCCCCCTAAGTCAGCGGGGTTCTCTCCCGCCGGCAAAGCATTTGCCCCCGCTTGCCCGCCGCTATTCGGATCAGCCTGAGCTGGTGGTGGAGGCACTTCCTTCAGTTCCTCGAAACTCTTGCTGAGCTTATCGATATGGTATTGAGCAACCAGATAAACCACATCCTTTTCTGCCTTAACGTAATACTGGTTCTGCTCGTTCTTCTTGCCGATGCTGATCTTTCTCTCGGTCCCGTCTGCCAGGAATACGGATACCTGTCTGGCAGGAGGCGTCAGGTTGTATTCGGCGAATTTATCCGGCTCTGCCTTGAGAAGATCGATAGCCCGAAGCCGGGACAGGGTATTGGCCATATCATCAGCCAGATTTTTTTTAGCCTGCGCCTGCTGCTGGTTGGGGTCGGTCAACTGCCATTTGTCCTTATCCTTTTTCAGGGATATTTTCCTGTCCGCTTCCACGATTTCGATTTTGGAGATATCCTCAGGAGTAAATTTAGAGACATTCAGGTCATACCAGTTTTTCAGCGTGCGGCTGAAAGCCGACCGCAAATGATACCCTTCGCACAGGAGCACTTCATTGGAGTCAGCCTTGCGAAGGTAGGTACTCATAAAGTCCGGGCCAGTCTTGCCGACGAAAAAATCAGCCAGGACTTTCTTTTTGCCATCACTGATCTTGACTTTAATCCCCTTATTGGGATCAACCTCATAAAGCTTCTGGTTTTCAGGATTTTTGGAAACTACATTGGCAGCTTTTTTAAGCTCGGCTATGGACTCGAGGGCCTTTTTGACCAGTTCCTCATCAGCGGGGAATCCTGCGATCTTCCATTCCTGACCTTCCTTGGCCAGGGAAACGGCCTCTTCCTTGCCGTCCTTGGCGGCATCCTTGTTCCGGACATCGATCAGGCTGGCTGCATCGATGGTAAATTCCGGAAACAGGCTCGATGGCTGGACCGTACCTTTTGGACGCTCCAGCAGATAGGCAAGCAAGACCAAAAAAACCAGAGTAATGAAAAGAACGAGAGTTTTTTTGAATTTCATGCGCTTATCTCCTTTGCTAATCCAACCAAGCGGTTTTTCGTCTGTTGCTCATATAGGCTCTGGCCAGCCCAAAAATAATGAGGACTACTGAGACCCCGAAGATATTGAGGTACCTGATGGTGGTTCGCTGATTAGGTTCGGTGGGTTTCAGCGGATGTTCGGTATTTTCACGGGAGCGGATGCCGATAAGAGCATCGCCCATGGTCAGCCAGTCGACACTGTTTAAAAAGAAGCTCGCGTTTTCGCCAGGCTGATAATACCCGTCGGTGATCAGGCGGGAATTTCCGACCACGAGAATCTGGGTTTGAGGGCTTTCAGGAATGACTTGTTCCTGTCCTGTTTCAGGTGGCGGTGGGGGTTGCATTGGATCAGCGGCTTTTGGCGGAACCGGCTTATTGGCAAAAAAGCTTTTAAACTTGCCCACGACCAGGGCTGCCAGGGGAATGCTCTTCATTTCGGCAGGCGGGTTGAACTTCTGACCGGGATCGAGGTTATAGCTTCCGCTTTCGAGCCATCCATGGGGAGATGTTTTTGCCAGGACGGTTCCTTCTGCTCCCAGGGTTTTAAGTCGGCCGGTCAGGAGTTCCAGGGAACTGGTCCAGGGAAAGGTAATGGAGCCAAGCTTATTGACGATCGGGCTTTTCTGATCCAGATTCTGGGCGATTGCCTTCGGCCAGAAGGGGTAAGGAATCCGGAAACTGAAAAATCCCCGGTTAAACCCTACGGTAGCGCTGTAGCGATCCAAAGCCAGATCGTTATTGACCTTGACTCCGTAATGGCTCAGCATATCGTCCAGGTTGTGTTTGACCTGCTGGGACTGGAGCATGTTCTTCTTATCAAGTTTTATCGTATCCACAAGAAAAATGGCTTTGCCGCCGCGCATGATGAACTGATCGATCTCATACTGGGCCCGCTCGCTGGTCTCCTCCGGCCCCATGACAATGAGGGTGGTGACTGAGGCAGGGATTTTTTCCCCCTTTTTCAGATCAAGAACATCCACCGTATACTGCTTGCTCAGATCCTCCCTGACCCTCGTAGTTTCTTCATTGAGCTCCTGCTCCGGCCTGTCCGTCAGAAAGGCCACTGTTTTCGGTTCCTTCTGGGTAACCCGGATTATGGCGCTGGTCAGATCGTACTCGAGGTTTCTGGTATCCTGAATTACCGGGATGGTTTCTTTCTTATCCTGGTAGAGGATCATCATCCCAAGATAAACATTGGTCAATTGAGCCTGGTCTTTCTGAAAGACATTCAACTGGACTTTCGGTATACCGATAAAATGCATCCTTTGCTCCAGGGTCGGGTCCGAGGCAGGATCGATGAATTCGATCTGAAGGTTGCCGCCGCTATAAGCCTTGTATTCATCCAGCATGTCCTGTACCTGGCTGTTCAAGGTGGCCAGTTGCGGAGGCAACTCCTTGGAAAAGTATACCTTGATATTAACCACATCATTTAATTTGGCCAGGGCAGTCTGGGTGGATTTCGATATGCTGTACATCTTCTCTGCCGTAAGGTCAAGACGCTTGAAATGACGGATGGAGAGGAAGTTGACGACCGCCAGAATCCCCAGCAGGATAAGAGTTACCAGAAAAAGGTTGCTGCTGTATTTTACTTTTCTCAATCCCATAATTATCTCCAATTATCTCCATTTCCGGCTTTCGACGGATCGAATGTTAAGGAATAAGAAGAAGATAATGACTGACACATAGTAGATAAGATCGCGGGAGTCGATAACCCCTCTGCCGATGCTTTCAAAATGGGACCCCAGACCGAGGAAGTTAAAGAGCGGGGCCAGCCAGCTCGGCAACGCGGTAATCACGATCTGCTCGCCGATGATAAACAGGGCAAAGCAGGTAAAGATACTGATAATGAATGCCACGATCTGATTTTCAGTCAGGCTGGAAATGAACAGGCCGATCGAGAGGTAGGCAGCCCCCATGAGGAGCGCTCCCAGATATCCCCCGATGATCGGGCCAATGTCTGGCTTGTTCAGGTAAAAAAGGGTCAGGGGAAAGGTAAAGGTCAAAAGTACGGTAATGGCCAGGAAGAGAAAGGCGGCCAGAAATTTACCCGTGACAATCTCATAGTCATTGAGCGGAAAGGTCATGAGAAGCTCGATCGTCCCCAGCTTTTTTTCCTCAGCCCACATTCTCATGGTAACAGCCGGGACGAAAAAGAGAAATTCCCAGGGGAGAATGGAGAAAAAGGGCCTCATGGTGGCTTCTCCAATCAGAAAAAATCCCCGGAAGAACAGCCATCCGCTGAAAACCAGAAAAGCGGTTATAAAGATATAAGCAATCGGAGAATTGAAGTAGCTCCGGAATTCTTTCTTGAAAATAGCGAATATATTGCTCATAGCTAATTTTCCTCAGTGGTAAGTTGTTTAAAGACATCTTCCAGGGTAATCTGGGTTCTCATGAGCTCGGTTAATGACCATTTGTTATCGACCACCAGCCGGAAAAGTGATTCCCGGATATCCATTCCCTGCCGGCTTTTGACCTCGAATCGGTGGCCTCCGTTTTCCGAAGTCAAAAGACGAAACTCCTGAACACCTTCCAGGGCACCCAGTTGCTCCTGGATTTTATCGGAAGGCCCGTTAACAGTAATATAGACAGTTTCTCCTCCCCCCTGAGCCTGAGTTGCCAGCTCCTCCGGTGTTCCGCTGCCGACGATCCGGCCATCTTTGATGATAATAATGCGGTTACAGGTGGCCTGCACTTCAGGCAGGATATGCGAGCACAGGATAACGGTTTTTTGCTGGCCGATCTCCTTGATCAGACTCCGGATTTCGATGATCTGGTTGGGATCAAGGCCGGTGGTCGGCTCATCGAGGATAAGGACATCCGGATTATGGATCAGCGTCTGCGCCAGTCCCACCCTCTGACGGTATCCTTTGGACAATTGTCCGATGTTCTTGCCCAGTTCCTTGTCCAGCCCACACAGATGGGCTATTTCCCTGATCCTGCTTTTCCGTTTGGCCTGGGGAATTTTGCGGATTTCAGCCACGAATTTCAGGTAGTCGATGACCCCCATATCGTGGTACAGGGGAGTATTCTCCGGGAGATAGCCGATCTTCTCCCTGACTTTGAGGGAATCCTCAAGAGTATCCAGCCCGTCCACAGTGGCTTTGCCTTCATCCGGAGGCATATAGCAGGTCAGGATTTTCATCGTGGTACTTTTCCCCGCGCCGTTCGGTCCCAGAAATCCCAGAATCTCACCTTTCTGGACCTCGAAAGAGATATTATCTACAGCCAGGGTCGGGCCGTATCTCTTGGTAAGATTGGTTACGGTGATCATAATTTATCTTTTCCTTTCTCATGATGTTATAAGTTTAAAATGAGATTTTTTGAATATATTCGCTCTGCACCCAACCATTCAATCCGTTTTTGATGGTAATCTGAAGCCAATCCCCCCTTTGCTGATGAATTGAAAAGGTTGTCCCTTCATGCAGGGAAAAAAGAGTGGCCAGATTTTCTTCGGGGCCGCTTTTGATTTCGACTGCTTTGGAAATAATGACTCCGAATTGGGCTGTCTTTAATTGAGAGATTCGATAGAAAAGCACCCCTGCGGCCAGAATAAATATGGCCAAAAAGAGGGTTAAAAGGTGAAACAGCCTCTTTCTGACACTCTCCTCTTTTTTCCGGATAATAAGGATTCCCAACAAAACCAGAATAAGATAGATGCCGGTATTCATCAGGGTCAGTTCGTTCAGGGTCAGAAAATTGATTGCTTTCTCTCCCAGGGAGAGCAGCGCGGAAGGGTGTGATTCAATCTTATCGACAGTCAGGGAATGAGCATAAGCAAGATTCTTCTGGATATCCTCATCCCGGGGAAGGAGCCGACTGGCTTTCTCATAATAAAGAATAGCCCTCCCCAATTCTCCGTTCTTGAAATAGGCATTTCCCAGGTTATAGTAAATAAAGGGGTCCTGGTATCCCTGTCGGATAAGGTCAAGGTAGCATTGAATAGCCTCGGAATATTTTTGTTTCCCGTAATATTCGGTAGCCTGCTTGAACCGGTCAAGGCCCGATAACTTCGCTGTGCTCTCCCCTCTCGCCGGGGAGGAAGCACCGATGATCAGGCAAAGGAGAAAAACGAGGAGCAGTGGATATCCCTGAGAGCGAGTGCTGTTTGTGGTCATATTTTCTCCCTGGTAGCTTTTTCGAGGTTGTAAATAACCTGTTCCGCTTCGGCCAGTAAGCTCTTTCGTGCCCGGCCATTACTGGATGCAGCGGCAAAGCGTGCATAATCGCATTCATCGAGGCAGTGCTGCAGCTGGGTCAATACTTCCCGCGTTACTCCAAGGGCTTGAAACTGCTCAACCATCTGTTGACTGGTGAGCCCTGCGGCCTGGACATTGAGCTTGTCAGCCGCATATTCGGTCAGAGATTTTGAGACCGCAGCATAAAACTCCTTCTCCTCTCCTTTCTTATCGTGAAGGAGTGCCTGGCCAAGTTTTTTTCTGGCCAGCCGGTGTGCCCGCTTCAGCCGGGCGTACCGCTGATCTCCCTGGAGCTTTTGTGCCCGCCGGTCCATCACAAAACAGGCAAGGAGTACAAGAAGCGGAACCAGAAGGAAACTTAAGAATACCTTATTGTCGAAGAAAAATAAATCTTTTTTTAAAAATTTCAGGTCCGTTTTAATATATTGGATATCTCTCCGGGTTAAGGTGACTTCCTGCTGATAAACCGGTGCCCTGTTTCCGCCGGAAGCGGGAGAGCCTGCCGTAACAGTACGCTGGTCCGGGGCCGCCGGAGCTATTGATACCAGGATAGGATCAGTCGTCAGGGTATGGTATTTTTCATCCTCCGGATTGAAAAAGGAAAAATGGAGCGATGGAATTTGCAGGTTTCCTGCATTGCGGGGAATCAGGAGAAAGTCAAAGCACTTTTCACCCTGCAGCTCATTCTGTTTAATCAGATTTTTGGTGCTCGTGGTATCATACTTCTGAAAGCCTTCCAGGGTGGAGAATTCAGGTTCCGGCAGGCTTTCGATGTAGCCGGCCCCCTTAATCCTGACATGCAGGGTAATGGGCTCGTTTTGAACACCGCTTTTTCGATCCACCTTGGCCGAAAGGGTAAACTTGCCAACCGCTCCGCGAAAATCCGCAGGTTTTCCCTTCTCAGGCAGGGGAAGCACCTCGATCGTAATCGGCTCTGTTTTGAGCATCCGGGGGGGTGAAAAGAACCCTGCCTGATAAGACAGGGTGGCAGGTCCGATGGTGTGCTTTCCCGGACTCATGGGAAAAAGTGCCCGTTTGATTTCCTGAACCCGGTACTGCCTTCCGTCAACAACCCTGATATCAGATGTGGCGGGTGCCTCCAGGTCCTCCACCCAGAAACCTTCCAGAGGAGCCTGCTGATAAGAGGGACTTTGCCATAAATCGATCCGCCGGTAGAAGCCAAAGGTCAGAATAATCTGCTCATTCACATAGGCTTTGGTTTTGTTGACCGTGTTGGTGATAAAAATATTCCCCCGCGCTGGCCGCTCTTCCGCATCTCCCCACGGATCGGCTGAGCGGGGTGGCAGAGGAGAAGGGGCATATGGCTGCTGAGGAGACCGGGATCGTGAAGAGTCACCTGGTGAAGCAGCCTGCGATACAGTTACCGTGATCGGCTCAGTCTGATAGGTCCTGCCTTCGTGAGACAGTTTGATGGCTCCAATGGTGAGCTTCCCGGAGGCTTCAGGCCGCAGGATATATTTTATGGTCTTTGATACGGAGACCTTTCCGTTAATCCAGGAAAAGTTTGATCCCTGGTAGGAGTTGACAACCGAAAAGCCCGGCAGATCCGGGAGCTCAGGATCGGGAAGAGAGCCGATATTTGAGCCCTCGATAACCACGGACAGGGAGAGGTGGTCATCGAGACTCAATTCGGTCTTATCAACCGAAGCCTGAATCGAAATGGATTCAGCCCGGGCTGCACCCGCCATGAGGAAGGTACAAAGGACCAGGAATATCAGCGTGGCACTATACCGCCTGGTTTTTTCAGCCGGCATGCTCCTACCAGTCATATTCGACATCTCTTCCTCCTCCTTCTCCGTGCTGCTGCTGCTGCTGCATCAGACGGAGTTGCTCCCGGACCTTTTTTTCCCGCTCATCCAGGGATTGCAGTATCCTGAGGGCATCCTCTCTGGACATCTTCTGATCTTTCTTGTCCTGGTTCCCGGAATCCGGCTTACTCATGGCCGCCTCCTGCTGCTGCCGGTTTGGGTCCTGCTGAGCAGATTTTGCCTTTTCCTGCTCGCTGTTCTTTTGATCTTTCCGGTCCTGCTGGTTTCCCTGTTTTTGCTGGCCTTGCTTATTCTGCTGATCCTGTTTGCCCTGTTGATTCTTCCGGTCTTGCTGGCCCTGCTTGTTTTGTTGGTCCTGTGGGTTTTGCTGTTGATTCCGGGCCATCTCTTTCAGTTTTCGTTTGGCCAGTTCCAGGTTGAATTTGGCATCCTGGTCATCAGGCTCAAGGCCGAGAGATTTTTCGTACTGCTTGACAGCTTCGGGAAAATCATTCTGGCGGAATTTACAATTCCCAAGGTTATAGTGGGCTTTGGCCTGCACGGTACGGTCTTTTGACTGGGCCGCCTTGTGGTATTCTTCCGCTGCCTGCTCGAACTTCTCCTGCTTGAACAAAATATCCCCAATATTGAAATGGAGCACTTCCGATTCAGGATGGTCGAGCTGGGCATCCAGATATTCTTTTAATGCCTCCTCATACTTCCCCTGAGCATAGAGCTCATTCCCTCGTCTGGTTTTATTGATGAACGGGTTAGTCCAGGCCGTGCAGCAGGGGGCTGCCATAAAAAACAACATAACCACACAAACCCAAAAGAACAGAGGTGGAAATACCCTGCTCCCCTCTGTGTCTCTGTGTCTCTGTGGTTTCTTTTCCCCAAGGTACTGGTGATTCCTCATGGCCAGTTTCTTATTCAAAACGTCCCTCCCAGGTTTTTTTAACCTTGCGGTGATCCCCGAGGAAGAATTCCAGAAGTAACAGGAGAAGGGCTGGAAATAAAAAGTATACAAACCGGTCCTCATACTGGATATATTTTTTCGATTGGAGATTTTTTTTCTCCATATTGTCTATATCCTGATATACTCTGTCGAGCTCCAGTTCGGCAGTGGCTGCATGGTAATATTCCCCGCCGGTCAGGTGGGCGATTTTTTCCAGGGTAGTCTGGTCCAGTCTGGACATGATGATCTGTCCGTGTCGGTCCTTTTGATAGCCAAGATGTGCTCCGTTCTGATCCCTTATGGGGATAGGCTCTCCCGCTTCCGAGCCCAGGCCGATAGTATAGATCCTGATCCCATCCTGCGCCGCTTCTTTGGCGGCCTCGAGAGGCTGACTGCTGTGATCTTCTCCATCTGTCAGCAGAATGAGTACCTTATATTTTTTTTCTTCCTGGATAAAAGCCTTCCGGGCCTGCTGAATAGCCTCGCCAATTGCGGTCCCCCGGATGGGGACCGTTTCCGTATCAATTATTCTCAACAGAATTTTCGCTGCTGCATGGTCCAGGGTCAGGGGACAATGGACCATGCTGGTCCCGGCAAAGCAGATGAGGCCGATGCGGTCTTGCGGTAATTTATCGATCAGTCTGGCAATCTCATGCTTGGCCCTCTCCAGCCGGTTCGGTTTGATGTCCTCGGCTAACATGCTCTTGGAGGTATCGAGAGCGATTAGAACGTCGATTCCCTTCCGGTGGATAGTCTGCATCCTGACTCCCCACTGCGGGCGGGCCAGAGCCAGAATGAGGAGCGATAAGGCCAGGAGCACAAGTACGATCTTGCGGGCGGGCCTTTTCAACCCGGAGGAAGAGGAGGAAAGCTTGTGCAGGAGCAGCGGATTTCCAAACCGCTGCACGGCTTTCTGCCTTCTCCCGTCCGCCCAGAGACAGAAGAGCACCAGAGCGGGAATGAGCACGAAAAGATAGAACCATTGTGGATCAGCGAATCTCATGTTACGGTATTGTCCTGAATCGGGTATTTTCGAGAATAATACTGATAGTGAACAAAAGGAGAGCTATAGGTATAAGATACTGAAACAATTCTCTATACTCCATGTAATGCTTGACTTCTCTCTTGGTCTTTTCGAGGCGGTCGATCTGCTGATAGATTTTTTTGAGACTGTCTCTGTCTATTGCCCGGAAATACTGTCCGCCGGTAATTTTGGCTATTTCCTTCAGGGTTTTCTCATCCATCTGAGTCAGCACCGGACGTCCGTCCGGCCCTATGATATATCTTTTGCCATAGACAGGATCATAAACCGGAATTGGCGCTCCTCCCTCCCTGCCGACTCCTACCGTATATACTTTAATGCCGAAGGACTGGGCTATCCGGGCAGCGGTGATGGGATCGATCTCCCCCCGGTTATTCTGGCCATCGGTGAGCAAAATCACGATCTTGCTTTTAGCCCTGGTATCTTTCAGCCGGTTTACACAATTGGCCAGTGCCATGCCGATTGCCGTTCCATCTTCCAGCATATCGAACTGAACATTTTCCAATAAGCTGAGCAGGACGCTGTAATCCGAGGTCAGAGGGCATTGAGTAATGGATTGTCCGGCAAAGACAACCATGCCGATCTGGTCCGAATCCCTGCCTCGGATGAATTCGGAAACCACCTGTTTGGCCACATGAAGCCGGTTGTTGGGTTTAAAATCTTCAGCCCGCATGGATCCTGAAGCATCGATGGTCAGCATGACGTCAATCCCCCGGGTGGTAATGTCCCTGTTCTTTTTTCCCGCCTGCGGCCTGGCCAAAGCCAGAATAATCAATGCTGCGGCCGTTGCCTTCAGAATAAAAACCAGATGCCGGTAGCGGAGCGACCGGGAAGGCCGTATCTGCTTCAGCAGGCTGATATCCGAAAACCGAAGAGTTGCCTTTCTTCGCCTTCTGGTCAGGTACCAGAAAACCATGACCGGAATGATGAGGAGCCACCACAACTGATATCCATACATGAATCGCATGTCACTTCAGCTCCACTGCCTGCTGTCCCTGCCGGACAGGGATGTCCTCCCGTGCCTCCCGGCTGCTGCTGTCCGCAGGCCGGGTATGGTCAATTATCTCATAGGCCATCCGGTACCTGTGTTCCGTTTCCTCCATCTGCGGGATGTACTTGGCAAACTTGACCAGATCGCATCCGCTTAAAAAATCCGAAATCAGCATCCTGTGCTGAACCTGAAGCGGCTGGTCCCGGAGATCGTGCAGCAGCTCTTCGGTTGTGGCCTCAAGAGCATTGATCTGATAGCGCCGGGCAAGGTATTGGCGGATGATCTCGGATAAGCGAAAATAGAATTCCTTGATTTTCCCATCTTGCTTGAAATCATTCCAGAGCCTTGTTAACTCCGCCAAAGCGGCCTCGTGGGCAGGCAAGGGGGTAATCTCTTCATCCGAAACCCTGGAAACCTTCTTCTTCCAATAATGGTGGATTCCCCACCAGGCCAGAAGTAAGGCGGCTGCGACCAGCCCTCCCCAGAGCAGCGCTTTCCAATAGGGAGCCCAGTTTCTTTTCATCTCGAGAGGCGGTTTGATATCCTTGATATCCTCCGGAGCCGTTTCAGCAACCCCGGGCACATATCCGGCAGGAGCAGCCACCACAGGGTGAAAAACAGAAAAACTCATGAGTACCATCAGAAAGAGAACAATCTGAATTTTCATCATCGCCATCTTTTGGCCCTCATCCGGAAAAATTTATTCAATTCATCCACATATGGACGGTCGGTTACTACCTCGATGGAGTCCAGGCTCAGGGAGCGAAAAAGCTTCTGTCTCTCTGCCCGCTGCCGGTCGCTGGCCTGAAAAAACATCTCCCGGAAAGCCCGATCGGAGGTATCGATCAGGATTGTCTCTCCGGTTTCAGCATCTTCCAGCTCAATCAATCCTGCATCCGCAAGCTGCACTTCCCGGGGATCGGCGATGGCAATGGGAATGAGATCATGCTTTTGAGCAACGATCTCAAGAGCCTTCCGGTAGTCTGAGGAAAAAAAGTCGGAAATAAGAAAAGCAACACATTTTCGCCGGCTGACCCGGTATAAAAACTCGAGGGCTGCGCTCAGGCTGGTTTGCCGGCCTTGAGGCTGGAAATACAAAAGCTCCCGGATAACCCGCAGGACATGCTTTTTCCCCTTTTTCGGGGTGATGAACTTTTCGATCCTGTCGGTAAAGATAATGAGGCCCACCCGGTCATTGTTCTTGATCGCTGAAAAGGCCAGAAGGGCACAGATTTCAGCCGCTATTTCGCCCTTCATCTGCCGGGCAGTCCCGAACTCTCCGGAAGAGCTGGCATCTACCAGGAGCATCACCGTAAGCTCCCGTTCTTCCCGGTACTGCTTGATATGCGGATGGCCAGTCCTGGCCGTTACGTTCCAGTCGATAGACCGGATATCATCACCCATCTGGTACTCGCGGACTTCTGCAAAGTCGATCCCCTGGCCCTTGAAGACGCTGTGGTATCCACCGGCCAGAAGATCGTTGACCAGACGGTTGGTGTAGATTTCGATATGCCTGATTTTCTGAATGATTTCCTTGGGGAGCATAGCCGTTTATTATGGCACTTCTCTTATGGTACTTCAATCTTATCGAAAATCCTCTGGATGATTTCTTCCGAGGTAATGTTTTCGGCCTCTGCCTCATAGGTAACAATGACACGGTGGCGCAGGATATCCACCCCAAGGGACTTGATATCTTCAGGAGTAACATACCCCCGCCTTCGCAGGAAAGCATGGGCCTTGGCCGCTCTGGTAAGGTAGATCGTGGCCCGCGGAGAGGCACCGTACTCGATCAATCCGTCAAAGTCAAGGCCGAACTTCCGGGGCTCCCGCGTGGCAAAGATAAGGTCAATGATATAATCCTTGATCTTGTCATCTATATAAATATCATTCACGATAGCCCGTGACCGGATAATATCCTGAGGTGAAACGACCTGGGAAACGGGAATCTCCTCTCCAGCCACCATCCGCTCAAGAATCTGCCGCTCTTCCTTTTTGTCGGGATAGGAAAGGCGGACCTTGAGCATGAAACGGTCCACCTGGGCCTCCGGCAGAGGATAGGTGCCTTCCTGCTCGATGGGGTTCTGGGTGGCCAGAACGAGGAACGGGTCTTCCAGAGGGTAGGTTTGATCCCCGATGGTTACCTGCCGCTCCTGCATGGCTTCAAGGAGTGCACTCTGAACCTTGGCCGGTGCGCGGTTGATCTCATCGGCCAGAACCATATTGGTAAAAATCGGTCCTCTTTTCGGAACAAAACTTCCATCTTTCTGATTATAGATCATGGTCCCGATCAGGTCAGCCGGAAGCAGGTCAGGAGTAAACTGAATTCGCTGGAACCGGGTTTTAATAATCCGGGAAAGGGTTTTGATCGACAGGGTCTTGGCCAGACCCGGCACCCCTTCCAGCAGAATGTGACCATTGCAGAGTAAGCCGATAAACATCCGCTCCAGCAGGTATCGCTGGCCGACAATTACTTTTTCCAATTCCCGAAAGATATTCTCGACGAAGGCGCTTTCCTCCCGCACCTTGTCATTGATGGCACGAATATCGTAATCCACCGTTCAATCCTCCCCGAAAGTATAGCTCAAAACAAAGCTCATGGAATAATGAAAAAGGGACTTCACGGATTAGATAAAATTCCTTATAACCCATTTGTCCCTTTTACGGTATGTCCGTACAACAGCACAAGAATCTGCGAATAGTTCAAACCAATGCAGGAAAGATTGGTATAATTATTTCTCCTTGATAGCAGTATACAGTAAATGGTCGTCCTCACGTTTAATAAGAAGGAGCAGGGTCTTTCTATTCTTTTTGGCTATCTTCTGGAATTCACTGACATCGGTAACTTTTTGCCGGTTAGCTTCCATGATAATATCACCCCTGCGGATATTTGCCCTGTCCGCTGCACTGCCGGGGGTAACATTGGTTACCAGAACGCCGGTGGTTTCGGACAGGTCGAAATGGTCAGCCAGTTCCGGGGTAATATTCTGAAGGCTCATGCCTAATTCGGTTTCCACCGGACCTTTTGCCACCTGCGCCTCGCCGGTGAAGGTTCCAATCTCGACCGTGACTTCCTTCTTCTTCATATCCCGGATAATTTCCAGCCGGACTTTGGTTCCCGGACGGGTAAGCCCTGCCATTCTGGACAGATCGGTGTATTCGCTGATCTCTTTTCCGTTAAAGGAAATGACTACATCCCCCTGTTTGAGTCCTGCCTTGTCTGCCGGGCTTCCTTCCACAACTTCTGCTACCAGGGCTCCCTTGTTTTCTTTCAGCCCGAAGGATTTGGCCAGGTCAGGAGTAACTTTTTGAATGACCAGTCCAAGCCAGCCCCTGGTGATTTTTCCCTTCTCTTTCAGCTCCGGCATGGCCTCTTTGACCATATTGATGGGAATGGCAAACCCGATTCCCTGGCCTTCAGCCGTAATAGCCGTGTTGATGCCGACCACTTCTCCCCTGATATTGAGCAGCGGGCCTCCGCTGTTGCCCGGATTGATGGAAGCATCGGTCTGGATAAACGAATCATAGGGCCCCTGCCCGATCGGCCGCCATTTGGCACTCACGATCCCGGCAGTTACGGTATGCTCCAGGCCAAAGGGATTGCCAATGGCTACAACCCATTCTCCGATTTCCAGCCGGTCAGAGTCTCCGAACCTGACGAGCGGCAGATCTTCCTTGGCCTCGATTTTCAGGAGAGCAATGTCCATGTCCTCGTCGGACCCAATGACTTTGGCTTCGTACTCGTTTTTATTGGTCAGGGTGATCTTGATATCTTCGGCATCCTTCACCACGTGATTGTTGGTAAAAATATAACCGTCTTTGCTGATGATAAAGCCCGATCCCAGGCTTTTCCTCTTCATGTCGCCTTTTGGTATCCCGAAGAATTTGTTGAAAAAGTCATCACCGAAAAAGTCCCGGAAGGGGTCGTTCATGGGAGCACGGAATTGAAAATTCTTGACCACCTGGGTGGAGCTGACATAAACGACAGCCGGATTTGCATCTTTGGCGATTTTAACGAAGATATTGCCGGGAATGAAAGTTCCTGCTGGTTCAGCAGGCGGCTCTTTCGGTCTGGTATTGGTCTCAAGCTGGACTGCGGTACTGTTTCCCGTCCAGTTGAAATGCGAGGCGATCATGATCCCGATGAACACCGAAATGAGACAGGATACAACAATTCCCGGTACAATAAGCCTTTTTTTATCCATCCTCTTTTTCTCCTCCATTCGTTAGAAATTGAATAATTATTGTACTACACTCGAATTTGTTTATCAATACGTTTGTTATGCTTTTTCTTGCCTGAAATCTTATCGTCTTCAATGAGGGAGGCAGTCGAGACAGAGAGAAAACAAAAAGCAGCCATGACAGAGCAAAAGCCCTGTCATGGCTGCTTTTTGCTGACACTCACCCGGTGCGGATTTATTGCAGCCCGCAAGCTTGTGGGTTGCAGTTACGATTTATTGATAAAATCTATCAGTGGCGAAATTCTGTTAGGCTGTTTAAGCCGCTGCAGGGCTTTCTCCTCGATCTGGCGGATTCTCTCCCGGGTAAGATGAAAGTATTTACCGATCTCTTCCAGGGTTTGCTCTTTATGGGTTCCGATGCCATATCTCATCTCGATGATCGTTTTTTCCCGTTTGGTCAGGGTCTTAAGGACCTTTTGGATCTGCTCGATGAGATTGACATCAAAGACCGTATCCATGGGAGAGGCGCTGTTTTTATCCTCGATGTAATCGACGATGTTATAATTTCCCAACTCGTCGATAGGGGTTTCAACGGAAATGGGGTTTTTGATGATCCCAACCAGTTCATGGATTTTCTGGACGGGAACTCCCATATCAATGGCGATTTCGGTTATCGTCGGTTCCTTTTTCATCTCCTGGGTCAACCTCTGATGGCTTTTCATCATATTTTTGATAGCGTCAAGGGTGTGAACCGGAATACGGATAGTTCTTCCCTTGTCAGCCAGAGCCCTGGTTATTGACTGACGAATCCACCAGATGGCATAGGTGCTGAATTTGCAGCCCTTGCGGTAGTCAAACTTTTCCACTGCCTTCATTAACCCGATGTTGCCTTCCTGTACGAGATCGAGAAACGGGAGCCCGCTGTTGATATATTTTTTCGCTATGCTTACCACCAGGCGCAGATTGGCCTTGATAAGCAGCTCTTTTGCCTTTTCATCACCGGCCACGATTCTCTTGGCGAGCTCGATTTCCTCGTCCTTGTCCAAAAGAGGAACCTTTCCGATTTCTTTAAGGTAGACGCGCACCTGATTGTCGGTCTCTTCGAGAATGCCTGCTTCTTCATTTTTAGTCTCTACCTCAATGTCCGGCTCACCGTCAGACTCCTCTGAAGTATCACTCAAAGGATCTTCACTGCTTTCGGATTCAAATTCAATGCAATCATCGTCAATGCAATCAAGGTCTTCCTTAAAAAAGAAACCGTATGAATTAAATGCTTCCATGGTAGCCTTCTCCTCTTCTACTACTACTCTCTGAACCCTCTTTTACTCCCCATACCTGATTTCATGCCAGGTGAACCAGATACGGTGGATTGCAGTCTGGTGGCACAGGATCACCAATATCCAAAGTGTTGGTTTGAGATAATTTATCAGTGATCCGGCTGAAAGAACGAGCACTCTTTCAGGTCGTTCCATAAGGCCGACATCGCATGCTTTTATGATATTCTCCGCTCTTGCCTTGGTATAACTTGTCATGATAAATCCGGCTGTGGCTATCAGGCTGAGGAGAACATATGCGGGTTGATTGATCCGGGCATAATACAGGGTGATGCCCCCCATGATACTCAGGTCGGAATACCGATCGACTGTTGAATCCCAAAACGCGCCAAATTTGCTGACTTGGCCTTTGTATCTGGAGTAAGCACCATCAAGCAGATCAAAAAAACCGGCAGCCAGAAGAAGAAACCCTGCAAGTTGAATCTTCCCTGAACCAAAAGCACAACCAGCCGCAAGGCTCATGAGGAGCCCCAGACTGGTTATTTGATTCGGGGATATCCAGGATGGAATTTTCCCGCTTATTGAAAATAATATCTTATCCGAGGAGGCTTTTACATATTTGGCCAGCATCCTGCTCTCCAACCCCTTCCCTTGCCTAACCCATCGTGATACTCTTCAAACCTTCCCCAGAGGGAGTACCATTAAAGCCGAAAACCTGCTCTTCCGTAGTCCTCCTGATGAGAATTTAGTAAATGTTCTCATTATAGCTCAAATTTCACAATTCGCAAGTTTGATTTCTCAATGATCCCGGAAAATGAATTCTTTCTTACTGGGCAAAAAAGTATGCAATAAAATTGCCAACCTTGCTAACCGATGCGCTCAGAGTGGGAAATCCCTTTGGTTTTATACCCTGCCCGGCTTCTCTATAACGCTGGAGGCTGACGTATTTTCCCTTGTTTTATCAGAGAGTTAATAAGGCAGGTCACTGATGGCGGGGAAGTTGAAAAAGGGATATTCCCACAGTGTGGAAGGAAAAGGGAATCCGTGAATCAGTATGCAAAATTTTTCTTAATGGTCATTTTATTTACAGGTGAGGGGGAACCGATTATCCGTTCAGTTCTTTCAGTGGGGCAGGGCATTTCCCGAAAAGCACAGCAGCCGGCGGTATATAAATTTTTCACACCTACATGAGTTTTATACATCGCAGGCAAAGCCCTCTTTGCAATTTGATTGCAAAGAGGGCTTTGCCATACAAACACCAGTTTTTTCGTCCGGTAGTCAGTTCAATTAATACATTCCGCCGCCCATGCCACCACCAGGAGGCATGGCCGGAGTTTTTTCCTCTTCCTTGATGTCAGTGATCAGTGCTTCGGTGGTCAGCATGAGGCCGGCAATACTGGCGGCATTCTGCAGAGCGGTTCTGGTCACCTTGGTCGGATCGATAATACCTGCTTCGATCAGGTCTTCATATTGATTTGTCTGGGCATTAAATCCGAAGGGTCCTTCAGCCTCCTTGACTTTCTGGACTACGATCGAGCCTTCCATGCCAGCATTGGAAGCGATCTGGCGAATGGGCTCCTCCAGAGCTCTTCTGACAATATTCGCTCCGATGAGCTCATCGTCTTGCAGTCCCAGTTTGTCTATGGCTGGAATGGCTCGCAGCAGAGCTACGCCGCCGCCGGGAACGATCCCTTCTTCGACCGCTGCCCGGGTGGCATTCATGGCATCCTCGACCCTGGCCTTTTTCTCTTTCATTTCCGTTTCCGTAGCCGCGCCCACATTGATCACCGCTACGCCGCCCACCAGTTTGGCCAGCCTTTCCTGAAGCTTTTCACGGTCATAATCCGAAGTGGTTTCCTCAATCTGGACCTTGATCTGCTTGATGCGTCCTTCCAGATCGGAGGGCCTGCCGGCACCTTCGACAATCGTCGTGTTGTCCTTATCGATGGTAACTCTTTTGGCCTGGCCGAGATCGTCGACTCTGATGTTTTCCAGCTTGATTCCCAGGTCCTCGGAGATGACTTTGCCGCCGGTCAGGATGGCGATATCCTCCAGCATGGCTTTTCTCCGGTCACCAAAACCGGGGGCCTTGACAGCAGCAACATTCAGGGTTCCCCGCAGTTTATTGACCACCAGGGTAGCCAGGGCCTCTCCTTCGACATCTTCGGCCACGATCAGGAGGGGCTTGCCCATCTTGGCGATCTGCTCGAGGATCGGCAAAAGGTCTTTCATATTGCTGATTTTCTTCTCGTGCAGAAGGATGGCTGGATTTTCCAGAACGGTTTCCATTCTTTCCGGATCGGTCACAAAGTAGGGAGACAGATATCCCCGGTCAAACTGCATCCCTTCGACAAACTCCAGCGATGTCTCCATCCCCTTGGCCTCTTCGACGGTAATGACGCCGTCTTTTCCGACCTTATCCATAGCTTCGGCAATCAGATCACCGATGGTCGCGTCGTTATTGGCGGAAATGGTTCCCACCTGGGATATTTCCTTCTTGCTGCGGGTTTGCTTGCTTAAAGACTTGATCGCGGCCACTGCGGCCTCGACCGACTTTTCAATTCCCCGCTTCAGGGCCATGGGATTGGCGCCGGCAGTCACGTTCTTGGCCCCCTCGCGGTAGATGGCCTGGGCCAGAACGGTAGCTGTGGTGGTGCCGTCCCCGGCTACATCGCTGGTTTTGGAGGCCACTTCCTTGACCATCTGTGCACCCATATTTTCAAAGGGGTCTTCCAGTTCAATGTCTTTTGCTACGGTAACACCATCTTTAGTTATGGTGGGAGAGCCGAATTTTTTATCGAGAACTACATTCCGGCCTTTGGGACCGAGAGTAACCTTGACCGCATCGGCCAATTTGTTTACACCTTTCAGAATTGAATTGCGTGCCTCTTCATCATAAAGCAGTTGCTTGGGCATTGATCTTCCTCCTGCCTGGTAAGCGGTTTCAAAATCTTATGGTTAACCTTCAATGATTCCTAAGATATCATCCTCGCGCATGATGAGGTATTCCTCATCCTCAATTTTGACCTCGGTACCGGCATACTTGCCAAAAAGGATTCGCTGGCCGACTCTAACATCCAGAGGAATCTTGGTTCCATCATCTTTGATCTTACCGCCGCCTACGGCGATGACTTTCCCTTCCATAGGCTTTTCCTTGGCTGTATCGGGGATAATGATGCCGCCTCGAACCTGTTCCCCCACTTCAACGCGCTTTACCAGAATCCTGTCGTGCAATGGTTTTATGTTCATAGTTTTAGGATCTCCTTTTTCGTAAGCAGTTATAATGCTTATTGCTTGGTTGCTGCAATCCTCACCCGCCTAAGCTGGCACTTCCTTACACAAATGGAAAGACAATCACCTCCTTTCGTTCAGAAACAAGCGGAAAAGCCTCATTATTGCGCACGGTTCTAAATTATTAGCACTCACCAGAAGTGAGTGCTAATACTATATTGTTCCCCCAAGTAAAAGGCAAGTTGAAAAATCTGTAATGGTGGCCAAATTTTGGCCAAAGTTGTCTATTATTGCCTTTTTTTTGAATTTTGCTTTCTCTTGTCATGATTTTCGCATAATTATTTCCAATTCAACTTAGCGTAAATCCAGATCGTCGAGCTGCTTTCTCAGCCAGTCTTCGATTTCAGCCTCCTCCCAGGCGGAGAGTGTGGCTTGGGAAATTTTCCTTTTCCGGTAATAGCCCAGGAGGAAAACCAGGCTGATGATAAACCATAAGACCGCAGAGCTCGTCAGGACAGGAACCCAGGTATAGACCAGGCGAAGGTGCTTTCTCCATTGAAGCTCCAATTCACCGGGGTCAAGACCGACAGCCGTGCGCAGGGCCTGATCAATCGAGTCCCCCCGGAGCAGGCAGTGAGTTATTGCCCGCAGGGCATCATGGCCATAAGTATCGCGGATAAAGGTAACCATGCTGATGCTTTGGGCATAGGCGGTCTGGAGATGGTCGGGATCGGTCGGAAAGGATTGATCGAGGTGGCGCAGGGGGATAAGATTGCGGGTTATGCAGATGCGGGTCATGAGAGCCTGATAGTGCCAATTCCATTCTTCGGCCTCGAGCATGCTTACCCCCTCGTTGAACCAGTGAGGGATGGATGCCGATGGTCGGCAGGATGCTCCGATAAGAATATGGGTAAGCTCATGGATAAATGTTTTCTCAAGATGAATGGAACCTGCCGGGGCAGCTCTGGGAGAAAGGAGCAGTATTCGGGACAGGCCCGGATAGGCAAGCCCTGTGACTTGTTCACTCACCGGCGACAGGGAGGGCTGGATGCGGGTGAAAAGTTCCCTGGAGTCGGCCAGGTAGATATCGATTTGGGTGGCGGGGTGAAGACCAAGGTGACCTGCCACCCGGGTATAGGACCGTTCGGCAAGGAGTGCCAGCTCTTGTGAAAAATATTTATCCTGAGCCTGGTAGCGGATGAGGAAGTGAGGAGTTTGTACCGTAAGCCAGCCGGACGGGCCATCCGGCAGCAGCGACCGGCTCAAGGCTGTGCAGTTACCCGCACGGACTATAACCCACAGGCAGAGGATGATCGATCCGATGATCAGTCCGCAATGCCGGAGTCCGGATAATCTGAAGCGGTCTTGAACCATGAGGGGTGCCTCGATTTATCTGCAAAGATATCTGCATAGGTGGAAAATTTACACTCGACTCCATCCGTCTCAGCCGTAATCGCTCCATCGAGATCGGTGCGGTAAATTCTGCACGGGAGTTTCCGGTACCGTTCCAGAGTCTTCGGATGAGGGAACTTTTGCCTGCCATAACTTCGGCCCGAAAAAACAGCCGTCTGAGGAAGCACCATACGCAGGAAGGGAATAGAGCTTGAGGAGCGGCTTCCATGATGGGGAACCTTTAAGACCGTGGATCGCAGCTTTTCCCCGAGGGATAGAAGACAACGCTCAGCTTTCGCTTCTATGTCGCCGGTAAAAAGAAAGCTTACCTGCCGGTAAGATAGCTTCAGGACCAGGGATCGATTGTTTTCTTCCTTGTAGGTTATCTTTGAACTTATCGGCAGATCCGGTAAATTACCGGCAGCCAGAACCTGAAGAAAAACACCATCCAGTTCTGCTTCCTCTCCAGCGGCCACAATGTGGAGGGGGACTTTTTTCTCCCGGATTATGTCTTCAAAAAGCCGGTATTCCCGGCTGTCGGATCGCTCTTTGGTCTTCCAGACACAGGCGGTGTCAAAGTGCTTCAGGACGAACAACAGCCCGTTGAGGTGGTCCGGGTGCGGATGGGAGAGAACGACAAGGTCCAGGCGGGGGATTCTCTTATGCCAGAGATAGGGGGCGATTAGCCGGTGTCCGAAATCGAACTCATTGTTATAGCTTCCGCCGCCGTCGATCAGAATGTATTTGCCACCCGGCGTCTGAATGACGCACGCATCCCCCCTCCCGACATCGAGGAAAGTTACGGTCAGCGTATCATTGGGAATAAACCTGGGGGGCCGGGTCATGAAAAGGAGAAGAAGGGGCATGAGAACAAATGCCAGGAGCAGAAACGCGATCAGCAGGCCGGTTTTTTTCCGGGGTGATATGCTCCTGGTCAGAAAGTGGAAAATGAAGGCCGCGATGACTAGGCTGCCATAAATGGCCATGATCGCGGCTTTCGGAGGAGACGGAAGGTAAACAAAGGCCCCTGCAATCCTGGTGATGGTCGCACTGAGGCTAATCATGAGACGGGCCAGAAAAGCCGCGATCCGGAAAAAGTGCGCGGCCAGACCAGGGTGCAGGGGAAGCGCCAGGATACCCCCCAGGCCGGCATAGAGAATCCCGCTGACGAGAGGAATGGCGGCCAGGTTGGTGACAATTCCGATCGGTGAGATCAGGTTGAACGTATAAGCGACTAACGGGCTGGTCATGAGAAATGCGGCCAGGGACAGGCAGCATGAAAGAAAAAGGCTGTCCTTGAGTCGGACCAGGATCCCCTGGAGCGAAAGGCCGGAATCAGGATTCAAATGCCGGGGGAAATCGCAGGCAAGGATAAAAACTATTCCACTGGAGGCCAGGAAGGTCAACTGGAAATCGAGCTTGAATAAAGCGTCAGGCTGCCAGAGCAGGATAGCCAGGGCGGCCAGGACAAGAGGCCGGAAAAGACTTCTTCTTCTCTCAAAGAGCAGGGCAAGAAAATATGAACTGACCATAATACAGGCCCGGATGGTGGTTGTTTTGCTTCCGGTCATGACGGTATAGAGAATGATTACCGGGATGGAGAATAGCGCGGCCAGGCTGGAAGGTCTGATGATGCAGCAGAGGATCTCGAACAGGCGGTCCGGCAAAGCCCGCAGGATGCCCCTGAAGCAGGCAAAGACGGCCAGGGCCAGAGTGGCGATATGGAAGCCGGAGATTGAAAGAAGATGAATCGCTCCTGCTTCACTGAACAAGTCTTTGATGCGGTTAGATACCTTATACCTCTCCCCCAGCAGAATCGCCTGCAGGATGCTTGAACCCGGCTGGGGAATGGTGTTTTCGATGTACTCTGAAGCACGCCATCGAAAGCCGTAGACAGCACGGAGTATGGACTTTGTCCATGGAATCGTTTTTGCTTCTTTACAGAGAGAAAGCATTCGAATGCTGCCGGTGGCGCAGATACCTTTTTGGGAAAGATACTTGGAATACGAAAATCCTCCAGGGTTTTTGTAGTCCTGGGGAGCCTCAAGATGCGCGGTTATCTGGACCGTATCATAAAATTGACACGGTATTTTGGGCTTGTACCAATTAAGCTGCGCTCTTGCGGATGTCATAATATTTTGTTCAGGGAGAATAATTTTCTGCACCTCAAGGTGCAGGCGGACCCGCTGGGAAAATTTTTCCGGCGGCTCGATAATCCTGCCCACCAGAGTGATCGGCTGGGGGATGGAATTTGGGTCCTGAGGCAAATAATGCGTAAGGTGACAGGGGGACAGGTCGTCTATCTGGTCAAAGTCGGTGTGGAGACAGGATGAGCCCGCAGCAAGGATGATGCCCGCAAGGAGAGCCAAAAGCATCGCCAGAGGGCTGAACAGGCCACGATGAAAGCGAAGTGATTTTGACCAGGGAAAAAACGCCCCACCAAAATTATTTATTTTTTTCATAGCACAGTAAGGAAATGAATTCTCGATGCGCCAATTAAATATGGAAAAGATAACAAACCTTATCCATTGGGTTGTCTCTCGTAATATAAAGAATTTTATCTCCGATGGCAAGAGAGGATATGCCTCACCAGAATATGCAATTGGATTCATAGTTATGTATTCAATTTCATTTTTATGTAATGCCTTGTTAAATAAGCTAATGCCAAAGGTGGTATTCAGGATGTATGAAAGTATTTTCATACCTTTTTTTCAAAAAGGTAACGGCCCGGATCGCGCGATGGAGGGAAAATCCTTTATCAGTAAGGCCAAGGTGAGAGGTTGGTCTGAGAAAGAGCTTGATAGAAAAAGCATTTCACTTATCCGTGATTGTATGGCATAGATGTTGCAAAACATTTTTAAGAATATCACTGGCAGTATAGATGCTGACATAATATGGCAAAAAGTATAACTGGTTTAAGGTAAGGTATTGAGGTTGATCCTCTTCTCAAAAATATTTTTGGTTATGTTAGGAGGTGATCGTATGATCGGTGAAAAAAAGATAAAAAAGGAGGTGAATACCGGGGCGGGAATTTAACTGACTGAGAATTTACAGGGTGTTGTAATTTAGGCTAAAGAGCAAGCTTTCTGAAGGAAGGAGATTTTTTTGAAAGGAGTCATGGTTATGAATAAAAAAGGGTTTTGGAAAGTATTAATGGTAAGTTTGTTTATGGCTACAGCTATCGGGTTGGTGGCCAGTGGGGCGATGGCTCAGAATGTGCCAACTCAAGTGATGCTCACAGATGAGTATGGACTACAGGTACCATCCAATGTGGGTGGGACGATAGTTCTGGATAACTTCCAGTATTGGAACAGCCCCCGGGATATGGGATGGGAGCCGATAGAGCCTGCATATCCAATCTGGGGTGCCGGCATTGGTTATGGCATGGTGGAAACAGTGGTGGATTTCCAGGAAGGCAGCAGGGTAATGGAAGTATATTGCCCTCCATCAGTCTTCATGCAAATGAATGCTCCCACTATGATGCCGTATACCATCTCCAAATTGGCTAAATACCGACCTGCTCCTAACGGCGAAGAATTACTGGGTATCCCTGGTGCTTTCAGCAATATGACCTTTAAGATCAAAGCACCGGTCAGCGTTGAATTGTTCGATACCTTCAGGGTTATTGTCAGAGTAAGAACAATAACTGACGCTAACACCGCCGCTGCCGTTAACCTCGCCAATGGGAAAACCGCTGATATGGATACCGTTACGGCAGGAGTGCAGGATGCAGATATTCCAATTGGCGCTACTCAGGTAGGTTGTCCAAATTGCTTCCCTGCAAATCCACTTGCATTTGGCATAGTTGATATCGAATTCACCCCCAGGGATTTCCCGGTAGGATGTACACCCGATAACGTGGCTGGAAGAATTTTAACTCCAGTTCCTGCTACAACCGCAATCACTCCAGAAAGTGCTATCTATACTAAAGGCGGACAGGCAACTGGTGCTCAGCCGAGCCGGATTCAGGTAGCTATGGGAAGAACCTTCCAGGATGGCTCCTGGCATTTTGAGCAGGAACCTCTGGCTACTATCGTGGGTGCTGTATATGGGCAGCAGATATTTGAAATTCTCGGTGTAACCGTAAGAGGTAATGGATATCGGTTAGACGATGTAATGTTCACTGTTCCCGGCGCTGACATCTCTAACAATAATGCGCCCTACCTGTTCCGCATTGGTCCTGTGTATGGTCAGTTATTCCTCACTGGACAGAGCAGATTCATCTTTGCTGAAGATGCTGATAACGTCTGGTTCATGACTGATGCCGCCATGTTAGCTAAAGCACAGCTTGACCCCGCCTTCGGGCAAAAACTTAACGCCATGGCAGCTTCAATACCTGCTTTGAAAGCCAGATTGCAAGCAGCTACTGCTACACCTGACTTTCCGTTCATCGAAGACAATGCCGGAAATACCCCCGGAAATAAAAGGGCTGATGGTACAGCGGGAACCGGCTTTACCCTTAGCGAGGCCCGTTTCAGAATCGGAGGAACATCGGTGGCCGGTTTGACCCAGCCAACGATCTTCCAGTTCACCGTAGGCGATACCCTTGGTCCAATATCACAGAACCTTGCTCAGCCGGTTGATCTTGCGACTGCTCTTGGTAGTGGTAATACTGATTTACTTCCTCCTTATATTCCGCTGCTCGGAGTTCCCGCTCAGAGATGGGTAATGAATACCCCTGCAGCAGGCGCTAACAATCCGATGGTTATCATGGCAATGGCTATGGCCAATACCTATGGCGAGTTTATGGGTGTCCGGGTTCTGAAACCTGCCACCGGGCAAGTTTTTGAGGATATGATTGTAACTTGTAGAGTTACTGATTCAATGGCATATGATATGGAAACCTTCCCAATCAGTGTCGTAAATTATCCGGTAACTAACCTTCCTCCAATGATTGAGCAGTTGGAAGATCAGTTCTTCCAGGTTGGATCAACCGGAGTCTATCAGATTACCGCTACTGATCCCGACATGATTGATATGGTAGGTGGCTTGACCTATAAGGCTACCTTGAACGGTCTGCCAAATTATCAGTATGGTCCCTGGATGAATCAAATCATCAGTCCGACAACTGGTACCGTTTCATTTGCCCCTCAATTCGAGGGTGCTCTGACGTGCGTAGTGACGGTTACCGATCCTCGCGGAATGCAGGCTATAGGCCATTTCACCATCTTCTGTGTCAACTCCGGAACATGGCTTAACCATCCGCCTATTGTTACGAGTATCATCGAATCTCCGCAGATTACCAAGGCCGGTCAGTTGTTCACTATCAGTGATCTGAACATTGTTGATCCGGATAATCAGCAACTGTACTACTCTTGCAATGTTGGTGCTGTTGGAAGAGGCGGCGTCTTCACCTTCCAGAGCGAGTTCCCTGGCGAGTACTTAGTCCAGATTACCGCTTACGACATCCTGGGTGGCGCTGTAACACAACAGTTCGTCCTGCAAGTAATGCCCTGGTGGTCTTTCTAAGCTGTGAGTCTCGGAAGATATTGAGACACTGTTCTCAATATCGCATCATACAAGCGGGCAGCAGAAGTTCTTGCTGCCCGCTTGATTTTTTTCTGGCGGGTATCATTCGAGGTCATCACGGGGATGGGAAGATTACAAAATTGTTCATCCTCAATTACTCTTTGGTAATGAAAGAAAAAACCGCGATACAGAATTGTAATGGCTTACATGATACTCTCCCCAACCTCCCCCAAAATCCTTGATCCTTCCTTCCTGGTACAAAATTTGCCCTAAGAGCAGGGAGAATATCCGAGTAATAAGATTCCACTCACGGGGAGGAAAACCTATGACTGCAATTTTCCAGGGGGGAAGTGTATTTACCTATAGTATTTTCGCTATCTCAATAATTGCTTTGGGCTTGTTTTGCGAGCGGATTAATTACCTGTACTTTCGCTTGAAATTAAATGCTGATGATACCCTTCAGAGAATTGTGCTCCTGCTTGAAAAAACAAATATCCGGGGCGCATTGGAAGAGTGTGTCAAGATTGAAAAGCATCCTCTTGGCCGGACCCTGAAGGCAGGGCTCCTCAGATTGAATAAAAAAGACAAGGAGATCGAAATGGCCATGGAAGAGAAAATCCTGAGAGAAATCCCGATCATCAGGGCGGGAATAAACTATATGGCTCTATTCGCAATCATATCAATTCTCCTTGGATTTTTGGGGACGATAATGGGTTTAATAACTTTCCTCAAGGGAATGGGTCAGGAAAGCGGTACGCAGATAATTATGGGGGGAATATCTCAGGCAATGCTCAATATTGCCCTGGGCTTGATTGTAGCCATACCATGCCTGATTGGGTATTTTATTCTCAATAACCGGGGAAATTACCTCATTGGTCAATTGAAGGAAAAATCACTGGGCCTTTTCAATGCTCTTTCTACCCTGAGGAGCAATGCCTGATAAGAAGGTAAAAATAAGGTTTAAATACACGTGCATCAGAACAGTGAAGAGGAAAAGATGAATCTGAAGACCGAACCGGAACAAAGCATATTGACAAATGAGTTCATCCTGAATAGTCCTCTTGTACCAGCATGGGAAGGCAAAGAACCAGGGTTGCAGCAGGAGGATGGAAAATTCCTGGAATTTTCGATTTTCGAGGGGAAGGATTTTTTCAGGAGTGAGCGGTTCTCCAAGGGAAAGATAATCGTAGGCAAAAGCGAAGAAGCAGACATCATTCTCCAGGGGCGAAATATTTTTGATATCCACGCTTTTTTTTACCGGAACGGTGATCAGGTTTTTGTATCGGATGGAGATCTTGGCAGCGGTGTTATAGTAAATGGCAGATTTGTATCCTCCCGAGCATTAAATCCTCATGATTTAGTATTCATAGGTCCATATACGATCAAAGTTCAGCTAGGCAAAGCTTACAGTCAGCCTTCAGGAGACGATTTTCCGGATACGAATACCGTGACAGTTCAGGCTCCGGAAGAAGATGATTCCCCGGTGACGGAGATGGATACGGATACGGTTACAACAGGCGAATATAGCAAAAATGAGCCTGATGGAATGCAGGGGATCATCCGATCACTGGAAAATGAACCTGACCAGGTTTTTCACGACTATGAGAAGCCGGATTTGACCATACCCCCTGATGTCATGAAAGAGCAGGTTTCACCCGGAATTGAATTATCGTGGCATGAGGAGGTAGATTTTTCCCCGACGGGTGAAGATCTGCAAATTTACTCTGATGGAGAATATCCCGATCCAGAGGTTCAAAGAATTGAAGGCAATAATGTGCCGGAAGAGGATGACCTATCGGATTTTCAATTTGAGCCGTTATTTGCTGATCCTCATCCTGATTCTCAACACGAATTGCAAGAGAAGAAAAATGAGCCGGAAGACGATTCCGGGAGCGAGAGCTATTACGATGATGCTATCTTATTAACCTTTCCTAGGGCTGAGGACAATGATCAGTCCCATTCTGAGCCGGTAGTTTTGGAAGTAGAATCGCATGAAGATCCGCGAGTGCCTCACATATTGGAATTAGATGTCAGTGCACAGGCAGAGGCTGACATCCTATCGCAGAGCAAAAGCAATGAGGTTAGACTAGATGTTCCCAATTTCCCCTTTCTGGATGAGGAGGGTGAAAATAGCCATCACCCCCACCCAACCTCCCCCCTCAAGGGGGAGGGGAAAGATGGATGTCCTCAGCAAAGATGGGGAACATCTGAGAGTGGACCGGGAACAACAATCCATTCCGAAAATCAGGAAAATCCCCAGGAGGTATTAAAGCGGATCATCGATCAAATTTCGAATTTTTCAAGTACCGCTACTGATATACCTGCTATCCCCCAAGGGGAAAGGGACCGGACATTTACTCATCAGGAAGAGAATGATAAGTATCATGAGGACACTGAGAACCATGCCCTGGAATTTTCAACCCAGAGAGTCCAGGAACCTGGAGTCAGTGCTGGATGGACAGGGATCGAGGATCGGATTCAACCTCCCGGCATAGGATCGGAAATCGACATCCCGGCTAACCAGGTGAATAGGGAGAATACGTCCCAAGGTTCAGATATCGAACAGGTAAGAACTGGAATTCGGAGCTTTTTCCCAAAGATCCTTAGTTCAATTGAAATGGTAAAAAGAAAAGTTCAGAGTTTAACTTGTGGCCACATACTTCACAAGAAACCGGATGAAGCGGGTGATGAAGATGAGGAGATGGAGATAGAGGGAAGGGAGGATTTTGATCAGCCACCGCAACTATTGGCCAGCCAGAGTGCAGGAGAAGAAGATGATGAGGAGGAGGAAATCCTCCCCAGGATCATATTTCCGATAAAAGAAAGCCTTATGCAGTATCAGCAGCAGGAAACCATTCTGGATCCTGGCGAGGTAGTGCTTGAAGTATTGAAGTGCCGGGGAGATGATGTAGTCGATATGTGCTTTTTAACCAGGAAGGAGAAATACAGCAGTTTGAATGAATTTGGCCGGTTTTATGTGGCTGAAAACAAGGATCAGGAAACCTTTTACTTTTATTTTACCGATCAATTCAAGGGCAAAATCCAGTTCAGTGACAGTTATTCTATAGACATTGAAAGATTATCCATCATTGAAGAGGTATACCGGAAAAAAGGAAGGGTTTACCGGTGTCTGCTCCCGATGAACGGAGTAGTATCCCTGTATGACGGCAGCTATGACTATTACCTGCGACTCGTCAAGCCCGCTTAAAAGCTAACAACTCACAGAATCTATTCTTTCTTCCTTGACTTTAGCTATCTCTATCTTTTAAAATTCTGTGTTGGTCTTGCAGGAGGGAAATACTTACTCAATTCCAAATTTTTCATATACTGCTATTCAGATCCAGCAGGTATTACAATATAAAAAACAGGGAAATGGCTCCAATAGAATCTGTTTTAAATGAGATAGTGCGCAGAATCGTTGAAACTGTGCATCCAAAAAGAATTATTCTTTTTGGATCTGCTGTTCGAGGAAATATGGGACCTGACAGCGATCTGGACCTGCTCATTGTTGTATCATCGGGTGAGCATCGACGTAAGACAGCGCAGAAAATTTATAGAAATCTAATCGGCGTAGGTTTTGCAACCGATATCGTTGTGGTTACAGAAGGTGATCTGGAAAATTATAAAGATTGTATCGACCTGGTAATCCAACCGGCCCTCGAAGAAGGGAGAGTGCTCTATGCTGCGTGATCCGGGTGATTACCGTAATCCACATGAATGGATCAAAAGAGCAAAAAGTAATCTTATCCGTGCCCGGCAGCCTAAAGTGGAGGGGATATTATGGGAGGACCTTTGTTTTGACACTCAGCAGGCTGTGGAAAAGGCATTGAAAGCAGTGCTCTTGTCGCGGGGCATACGGTTTCGGTTTGTTCATGATATTGCTGAGCTGCTGACGATCCTTGAAAAACATGCTATTCACTTGCCTGATGAGATACGGGCCGCCGCCGGGTTGACCGATTATGCAGTGGAAACCAGATATCCGGGCACGGCTGAACCGGTTACCGAGGAGGAATTCAAAGAAGCACTCAGGACTGCTGAAGCAGTAGTCGTCTGGGCTCAGAGTTTGATTGACGGCCCATCCTGCCAGAAGTGAATACTCGAAGCTAGCAATATCGCCTATTCCCTTCAGTAATCAATCCCCTTTTGCGGCTCGATTCCCTGTCTGAAGGCATACGGTATAGGCCCTTTGAATCATCTGGGGAGAGCATCTGTGCCTGAGAGTTATTTCGGCATCCAGCCCAGGGTGAGGCCAAAGGTTATATCATCGGGTTGAAGCGGTATCAGGTCATTCCGTACAAAGGTCTTTCCATTCCATTGATATTGGCGTAAGAAGTGCTGATCGTCCGAGGCCACGTAAATTTCGTTCTTACCATCGTGATCGAGGTCAGAAATGAGGGTGGCATGCTCAAAGCCGCTGGATTGGTCGTCGATCAGGGACTTCTCCCAATTCCCCTGCTCCTTTTGCCGTAACACCCAGATACCGGATTGCATGGTCGAAGCCACGATGTCAATAGACCCGTCTCCATCCACATCGGCAGCCGTGAGATAGCGGCAGAGCATATCCGGCAGGTCTGCAATGATCTGTCCGCTCAACTGCCCGTTCACAAACCGGTATTGCTTGATCTTGGCAGTGTCCACAAGGCCCGGCTGTCCCTGGACAGTGCCCATTTCGCCCTCGATAGCTGCAAACAGGTCAGGATACCCGGAGCCGGTGACATCGGCGGCCAGGATCTCTTTAACGTGACGGTTGGGGAATTCCTCAACAATATCGCTCAGGAATCGCTCTCCATCGAACCGGTACATGATGATCTTTCCCGGTTGGGGGCTTCCGTCAAGACGATTGGGAGCACTGGGTGTGGAAAAGAATTCCTTCTTCCCATCGTGGTTAATGTCCCCGATTTCGATTTCATGAACGAAAGTGTCCGGGGTCCGGCCAAGCTCCGTGATAACCCAGGCTCCATCTTTCCACTGAAGCACGGCCACAATACCCTGGTCATGGGTGGCGATAACAAGATCATCTCCACCGTCCCCCGTTACATCGCCAGTTTCTACATCCCTCAATCGGTTCTGTTCCCCCCCAAAAGTGGGGTTCCAGAGCAAAGTCCCTTTCCACTGGCCTGCCTCGTTCCGGTGCCACAGTTTGAGGGCGGCGGCATTGCCGGAAATAGTTAAAATTCCCGGTTGTCCTGATGGCGGATTGAACCAGAGAGCTTTATGAAAAACATTACTTTCCGGATCTTCCAAAAGAGTGCTTTTCCATCCATCCGGCGTCCTTTTGACCATCGTCAGTTTGGCGGCACCGGGGATGGACCGTGCTTCCCCGTCCGGTTGTTGTTCTGTCCGAAACTGCGCCTGAGCCAGAAAAAGTACAGCAGAGGAGGATGCGGCATGGCTCAGGCCATTTCCTGAGGGAGCATGCGCCGCCTTCAGGCATCCGGTAATACCACCCAGCAAGGCTGCCAGAAGTATGAAGAAGCAAAAATTCCTGTACCTGTATTTCATATTATTTGACTCCAGATGGGGGATTTTTGATATAAATGACCTCAAAAGGGGCTTCATGAAGAGAAGTCGAAATACGCTTCTGGGCAATGATCGTAGATACCTGCTTTTCTTTGGCCAGGCGCAGAATATTATCGATATACGGTCCCTTGATAACGATAAATTCGGTCTCCAGACCCTTCTCCCGTGCTTTTTGCTGAATGCTGTGCAGGGCTTTCAGAATGACTTCGCCCCGCTTCTCTTTAATCTCTTCCCGGAGCTGATCGAGCACCTTTCGACCGAGAAAGCTTACATCTTCCATCATCCGGCTGACTTTGCCCGACATATTGGCCTCCCGGATGTCAAGGACAATCAGCCGGGCTTTCTTCTGGAGAGCCATCTCGATAGCATAGCTTGCAATTTTATCCGAAATTTGGGTGGCTGAAAATACCACCATGATTGTTTCCATAGCAGTTTCGCTTTCCTTCTTTTTTTACAGGGATACTCCCACCAGAGGCCAATACCATTTTACCAGAATTAAAAAAATGATCCAGCAGCAAATGTGCAGAATTATTCCTGCCTTGATAATATCCCTGATGTCGTAATACCCTGATGAATAGGCAATAGCATTGGCAGGAGAACCCATGGGCAGAATAAAGGGCAAACCGGCAGGGACGGCTACACCGAAAACCATGGCCAGGGGATTGATGGCATTCGCACGACAAATGCTGAACCCGATAGGAAGAATGATGGCCACGCAGGCTACATTGCTGATCCCTTCCGTAAGCAGGAAGGAGAACAGGGAGAAGATGCCGATTGTCCAGAGAGGCGCTAAGTGGACCCTGCTCAGCAATTGATGGGCAATCCAGCGGGCCGCCCCGGTCTGATCAACAGCTTTGGCGATAACGATGGCCCCTCCGTACATCAGGATTACTCCCCAGTTAACATAGCTGTTGACATCATCCCAGGTAATGACCTTGGCTATAAACAGGGTTACAGCCGAAAAAAGTGAGACCATAGCCATCTCAAACCAGTGATTGAAAATAATCCAGATCAGGATGGTGGTAGTAAGAATGACAAGAACCTTTTTTTCCGTTAAAGTCATCGGGCCGATTTCCCGTAATTCTTCTTCCAGCTTCTTCCTGGCAGGTCTCACATCGGCTATATCGAGATTGAAGCCGAAAATCAAAATAGCATAGGCCACAATGAGCGTTATTCCGACCAGAGGAAGAGCTACCCTGGACCATCCCCAGAAGCTCAGGGATTGATGGAAAGCCTCCTGTAACATGCCGACAGCCAGAGGTGCCCGCGCTCCTCCGAGAAGGGTCCCCACTCCGCCGATTACTGATCCCCAGGACATGGCCAGAAACAGGCCGGTTCCATATTGACTCTCACGGGGCTGGGAATCCAGACTCAGGGCAATGGTTCCCACTACGGGAAACATCAGGGCGGCGACAGCATGCTCCGGTATGATCAAGGCCATGAAGCCGCAGGTAATGAGAATACCCAAAATTAAAATGCGGGGGCTGTGGCTGAAGTGGGTGAGGATGGCGAGAGCCGTACGCTTGCTCAACCCGGATTTTATGGTGGCAGAAGCCATAATAAAAGCGCCGAGAATGAAAAATACCGCACTGTTGCCAAAAAAGGAGTAAGCCTGCTCGGCTTTCATGACCCGCAAGAGAGGAATCAGCGCAATAACCAGCAAGCCGGTAACCGAAAGGGGAAGTGCATTGGTAACCCACAAAATCAAGGCCAGGGAAAAAATTCCCAGTGAGCGTTGTCCGGCAGTTGAGAGGTTGGCCGGGCTGGGGAGAACAAGGAAAATAAGAAGGGTGAAAAAGGCCAGGAAAAGAAAAGCGAGCTCTCGTCTGCTCCCTGCGACAGTATCTCTGGAGTTATTGCCTCCTGATGTATGGGTATGGTTTTTTACCATGAGAGTCTTTTATCCGAAGTCAATGCTTTGCCAGTCAGGGTTGTTATTTGGCTTTTGATCTTTTCTTTTCGGATTTTCTGCAATAAAACCTGCCAGGGCAGTATATCAGGATTCCCTGCTAAAATAAATATTGAATTTCGATCTTCAGGGGTGGCATTCCTGGCAGGACTTTTTGGACGTAGTCATAGGGCCGGTCATGTCGTGCATTCCATTTCTCTCTGGGTAGGTATATACTTTTTTGGGCAGAGAGTGGCGGTTTCGATGGCAGGCCATGCAATTTATACTCGCCTGTTTGGATACTCCCTTCTGACCATGCTGAATATCCTGGTGGCACCGGAAACATTCAATCGATTGTTTATTAACATGAACAGTGTGGATGAGAGGGGTATCTCCGGCCAGCTTGTTTTTAGAATTGATATGGCAGGTGAAGCATCGTTCTCTGGGAACCTGACCCTCTCCCTGGGTGACTTTGATGTGGCAGTCGGTGCAGAGAAGATTTTCGTTATTAGCCAGAAATTTTTCATGATTGAGCTCAACTCCTGCAAAATTTATCGAAATACCGGGTAAAGAGTGACAGGTAATGCACCTTCCAACCCCGGTATCCTTTTCCTGTCTTCCTTTAAAGTGGCAGTTAAAGCAGATCGTTTCGGTTACCCGTACATGTTTGCCCTGGACGATTTGTGAATGGCAGGTAATGCACCCAAGATGCTTGCCGCGGGGAGAAGTTTTTAAATGCTGCTCATGGCTGAATCGGATACCATGCTTGAACAGCTTTTCTTCCTGGATTTCAGCCCATTGATGACATCCCTGCTGCAAACAGGCCTGATCACTGACCCTGGATTTGGGTAAAATGGAATAGGTTCTCGCCAGAGCCCTGATGACAAGGCTGAATTTATTACGATCTTCCTGGTTCCCGGAGGTGCTGAGATGTTCATAGTGGCAGGTTACACAACTTACCGCCTGATGAGAAGAAGTCTGCCAGGACTCGGTATAGGGGCGCATATAGTGGCAGCGGTTGCAAAATCCCGGGTAATTAATGATTTTTTGGGAATAGAGGGGAATCAAAATTCCGGGGAAAAAAGCCAGTAATCCCAGGCAGGCAAGGGCTTTCTTCCAGTGGACCTTGGAGCGGGAGGATGTATCTCCTTCCATCCAACTTGCGGACGGGGAAAGGAACAGGAAAAGGCCCAGAAAACTGATCAGGTAGAGGGAGTAGGCCGACAGGTCGCTTATGCATCTTTGGTGGTTAACCGTGAAAAAATTGTAGGCCAATAGTCCAAGAGTAATGGTTGTCAGATACAGATAAAGTTCCCTGCCCAATTGAACTGCCAGGAACATATAAAGCACAGCCGAGAGAAGGAGAAGCTTCTGAGAAACTTCCAGGTTCCCGGAAAAGAAAGCCATGATGCAGCACGTCAAAGCCACGAGTGTAGCTACATCGAAGATTGGCTGTGTCCGGTCCCGCCCTTGTTTCCTTTTTATGAAATAGCCAATCAGACAAAGAAAGAAAGGATCAAAGAAAAAATACTGCAAGCGCATGGTGGGCAATAATCCAGGCACCTCTCGCAAGCCAAAATAGAAGCATATGGAGAAAAAGGCAGCGGCCAGAAAAGAGTGCTCATAGCAGGGCGATATCCAGCTCAAAGCCAGATAGAAAAACAGATAGACCAGAAGGGAAAGAAAAAGCCAGTATGTTTTTCCTGCACCCGGATTGATTAATGCCAGAAGAATAATCGCTGATACCCAAAGATGTCCGGCATTTTTAAACATACTTTTTCCCCACGGAAGAAACGGCCTAGCCCATAAGCTGCATCCATAGAAAAGCACGACCAGCGGGAGGGCGGCAGTAAGTATCATATTTCCGGGAATTCCTCCTGTCAGAAGCCCTTTATACCAGACTGCGGCTAAAACGAGGCAGGCTGCGCCGATGTGCCAGACCTTGTTCGTTTGACAGGCCATAAACAGGTGAGCGGCAAATAAGATGCAACTCAGAAATAGACCGGATGGAAGGTCTTGGGAATACAGCCAGGCGAGGACCGAAATCAGGCTTAAAAGATTCCCTGCCCAGTAAGATACTTTGCTCAATCTGGGAAACTGTTTATCGGCAAAACTATAAGCCAGATAATGGAGAAAAACACACATTGACAAGCCGTAGAGTGAGTCAGGTGAAGCATAATTCAAGGTTACCAGAAAAAATCCACTCAGAGTCAGCCATCCGAAATACCAGACTTGTGCCAGAGGATAGCCTTTCTGCTGTGATCGCATACCCAGTCCCAGCAGGAGAAAACCAGGGAGTAAAAAGAGGAGATTAGTCCCGCCGGAAGAGATAAGCTCTTTGGGAATCAAGTAATAGTATATGAATGCCACAACCAGCACGACGGGGAAAAGGAACTTCTGGTCCTCGGTGATCAGAAAGAATACCAGCATGGAAAAAAGATAGCCAAAACCCAGCATGCAGATGAAGTCCAGGGAATAGCTGGACAGTTGCAAAGGAATGAGGAAAGCGAGGAGGACCGTGAGAAATTGGACCTCATAGATTGTTTTGCTGAAAACAAGCCGCCCCATCTGCTGACCCAGGTGCCCAAGCCAGAAAAACAGCCAGATTAAAGGGATAGTGAGGATCAGATACCAACTGATTTCATAGACCGGGGAGTGAATCAATAATCCCTCGAAAAAGGCGATATTCATGAAAAGGCCAAACAGGTAGGTGGAAATGCTTTGCTCCCCTTCAGTCTCAAAGTTATTCTGCCAGCCTGCAAGAAAGTACAGAAAAGCATAAGCCAGCCCGATTACCAGGTAAAAAAGGCCCACCGGAAAGCCATTCCAGGCAAAAAGAAAAAGGTAACCCAGGGCGAAAAGGTAAGAAATTACCAGGAATTTGTTCTGCTTTCGTGGCAGGTCCTTACCTGCGGTTCGAGATAACCTTGTGTGCAAAACATGCAAGCGGTAAAAATGGAAGGAGTAAAGAAATCCGATAATCATGAGCAAATTTACCCGTGAGCAATAATACCAGAAAGCGAGTGCGAGCCCGATAAATCCGATAACAAAAGCAGGATGCCAGAATTTTTCCCCTTCCTCCCGCCTCTGCTGGTAAACGCCTGCATACATGAAGATCATGAATAGAACAATCAGATATAATCCGTAAGCCTGATGGGGAATGACCGGGATTTGATGAAGAAAAAAAACCAGAGAAAAGGAAAGACATCCCAGAGAGAGGTATAACCAGCCAGCCAGCCCCTGCTGTTTCAGTTTCGTCCGCCGAGTGAGCTGCCAGTAGTAAAAAAAGCTGTAAAAGCCAAGTGTACAGGCAGCAATACACGGATGCTTCTCCAGATATTCTCGGCATTGGATCAGCACAGTGCCGATAAAAAAAAAGCCCATCAGACAGGCGGCATTATCCAGCGGATGGAGAGCCTCTTCAGCAAAGACTTTCAATCTCGTAAGCCCGAGCGATATTCCTGACAGCAGCAGAGCGAGGGGAACAGAAAGCAGGGGCATAACCAGAGAGAAAGACGGCACCAGCCGGAACGCGGAGAGAAAGCAGGAGAAAATCAGTAACAAAGCAGCAGGATACATAAATATCCTGCCCAGTAACCGGGCAAAGGCAAAGCTCAGCACAGAAAAAAGCATGAGGATACCACTGCCGAGCAGGGGATTGTCAATCAGAAACCCACGGCTGGCAACCAGCAGGCAAACGCCCGCCAGCAGGATCAAACCGTGGCTGAGCTGCCTCCATCCTCCCTTTTCCATCAATCCGATAGTGACTCGTTCTTCTCTACTTTCCATAACCGCCCAGACTTCACCAAAGGTACCAGGGTGCGCACATAAGACAATTTCCGCATAATTCATGCCGAAAAAGCGGGCTGAATGTTGAATTGGTGGAAGGAGCGGGGCGCAATGAGTAATTAGTTGATTTGTTGAGGCTTGCTTAATAGAAAGGCAAAAATGTGAGGAAATGTCCTGAAAAAGGAAAAGGGAAAGGGCAGGTACCCATTTTTCATACTCCCGGCTCTCTTGAGCAAGGATAATCAAGTGGTACCAAAATTGGCAGGTGTAAGTCATACTATGCATTTTGTTGCATAGTAGATATGTTTATGGAAAGGGAGAGAGATTGTTACTGTGATCCATGGGGAACATAAGCGCCATAGATCCCCACGCCCGTGGGGAACATTTTCAGGATACCGTGCAAAAGATCTAGGCTGTGTATCAGATGTTCCCCATCTTGTATGAGAGGCTGTCTGAAAAATAAGTGGGGGTATCTTTGAGGTGATTTATAAGTAGGACTGCTCCGAAATAAGGTGTAAGAGTAGTACATCGATAAACCTTACGTGGAGCAGCCCCAAGATGGCAAGAAAAGCATATCCTCCAGACCTTACGAGCATTGAATTGGTTGATACTATGGGATTAGTTCTGATGGTGGTTGTGCCCGCTGCCAATATTCAAGATCGGGATGGAGCAAAGTTAGTGCTCGAAAAGGTTCTTGGACGATTCCCTCGGCTAAAACTGATCTGGGCCGATGGTGGTTATTCTGGAAAGTTGATTGATTGGGTCAGGGAACAATGCCAGTGGGTCTTGGAAATAGTCAAACGATCTGATCAGTCCAAAGCGGCTGCCGCCGTACAGGATGATAATTGGCCGTGTAGTTAGGTAAGAGCCTACGGCTTCGGTAAGTGCCATTCGGATTAGGAAGGGATAAGGCTATCAACACTGCCTGTGAGCACAGGCGTGTAAGAAGTATGCCGGATAAATAAAACATGCCAAAATATAAAAAAAGAGCGGCACTTTGAAAAGCGCCGCTCTCGGTAATTCAGGGAACAATCAGCCCAGTTAGCAGGGGCGTACGTTCACAGCCTGGGGTCCTTTGGGACCTTGCTGAATATCGAATTCTACCAGTTGGTTTTCCTGAATACTCTTGAAGCCTGATCCCGAGATTGCTGAATAATGTACAAAAACGTCTTTGTTTTCACCTGAAACCGTGATGAAGCCAAAGCCTTTCTGATCATTAAACCACTTTACTCGTCCTTGAGCCATACGAAATATCCCTCCTTTCATAACTGTTTCTTAAGTTGGGATGTTTCTGTAAAGCTCAGGAAAAGCTATAGGCTCCCATAGTTTCAGATAACCTATCCACAACTTAATGCGCCCCCCCAAGAGAAAACTTACCTTATTTAGATAATCTCCATCCCAGAGGCAACTGTTTCTAAGAATTTAAGAATACACTAATGAGATTTTATTGTCAAGGAATTTTTATTTCTCTTATTTGATGTCCAAAATTTTTGTAAGATTTTATGATACATTTTTTGCTTTCTGTCACTTATATTTCGCTATTTCATTGAAAATGAGTAGAAACCAGGCTTGACCGTAACTACTCAGATACAAAACTTGACAGCAATAAACCAGGCTTCCTCTGTGACAGGTGAGGGGCCAGCATGTTTGCCTTATCATACACCCCCTCACCCCGACCCTCTCCCCAAAGGGGCGAGGGAGAAAAACACTACTCCTCAGCTTGCCAATATGAATTCCACCTCTGCGCCTCTGCGTCTCTGCGGGAGATCATTCTTCCATGTCTCATTGTACTAACCGGCCATGATTACAAAATGCCACTTTGAAATGAGCAGGATTTATTCATATTATACGATAAATAGATGTCAGATTGAGGTAGGGAGTTCCCGCCACAGGGGCTCCCTGAAGGTAACAGGGGATGTCGGGTGGGGGTGATTTTTGTCGAGAGGAAGGTTATCGGAAAAATGGGAATTACTGAAACAGACGAAGGGAAAAAGGAATCTCTTGAGATACTCGACTCTGGAGACGGTTTTTCAGAATCGGGGGATTTGATTCAGAAAGCGCGCCTGCCCTGGGTCGCCGGTCTTTTAACCCTGTTTGTAATCGGGCTGGGGCAGGTCTATAACGGTGAGTTAATGCAGGGGATCCGATATTACCTGGGGTCATTCGGGTTGAGCCTGCTGGCAGCCTTTTTGATCCTTTTCCTCCCCTTTCCCCTGAATCTTATGACCCTCACCCTGGGCTTTATTTACTTTATCTATATCTTTCGGATAAGCTGGAAGACAGCGAAAAGCAAAGGGAGCAATTACTGTCTGAAGCCATACAACAAGTCTTCTGTCTATATCATCTTTATTTTCCTCAGCTGGTACGTTATCAATCCCCTGTTCTCTCAAATCACCAAGGATAATATCGTTCATGCCTATCGGGTAGTGGCCACTTCCATGCTGCCCACCATTCTGGATGGTGACCATATTCTGGTAAATGAGCTGGTTTACAAGTTTGCTCATCCGCAAAGGCTTGATGTGGTCGTGTTTAAATATCCCAAGAACGAGAGCCAGTATTTCATCAAGCGGATTATCGGTCTTCCGGGAGAAACAATCTGGATCCACCGTAAACAGTGCTACATCAACGGACGGCGAGTTCAGGAAAAGTACATAATTCACGCAGGGAATCAGGTGGCAAATTATCCTGAGCTGGATAATTTCGGACCCTTGACCGTCCCGCCTGATTCTTTTTTTGTCATGGGCGATAACCGGGACTGGAGCATGGACAGCAGAACATTCGGACCGGTCAAAAGATCAAAAATCCTCGGCAAGGCATTTATGATCTATTGGCCCGGTGCCCTTCACGGGCAGACAATCTGGCACCGGATCGGAAAAAAGATCCGTTAAATGCCTCCTTCTGGAAAGCAGGAAGGTTTTTTCAGTTGGCCACTGGTTTTAGCATGAGATAGTGGTGGGGCAAAAAAGTGCCCCACCCTCCGGTTCATTCTATTCCTCTCTGGTCACGGTCGATGAACGCGCCGTGAGATCCGGCCGCGATCTCAAGCCATTCTCTCCAACCGGGCAATTCTGTCTTGAAGCGGCGGATGGGTACTGAAGAGCGCCTGAAGTCCTCCGCCGTGCAGCGGGTTAATGATAAACATATGAGCAGTGGAGGGGTTGGCCTGCATTGGAACAACCCGGTTTCCCCGTTCGAGTTTGCGCAGGGCATTGGCCAGCCAGAGCGGGTGGCCGCTTATCTTTGCCCCCTCTTCATCAGCCATATATTCACGGGACCGTGAGATAGCCATCTGAATCATCGCGGCGGCAATCGGAGCAAGGATCATCATCACCAGGGCGGCAAGAGCGTTTCCTCCTCCCCTGCGGTCGCGGTCACCGCCTCCCATTCCTCCGAAGATGAATGCCCATCTGGCCATTGAGGCCAGCATGGTAATAGCCCCGGCTATGACAGCGGCAATAGTGCTGATCAGGATATCCCGGTGTTTGACATGCGACAGCTCATGGGCCAGCACCCCGGCCAGCTCATCGCGGTCGAGAATCCTGAGAATACCCGAAGTGACCGCCACGGCGGCATGCCTCGGATTTCTTCCCGTAGCAAAAGCATTGGGAGTATCCTGGGGGGTGATGTATATCCGCGGCATGGGAAGGCCGGCCTTTCTGGTCAGTGTTTCCACGATATCGTACAGCTCCGGTGCCTGCTCCCTGCCGACCTCCTGAGCCCGGTACATTGCCAATACAATCTTGTCACTGAACCAGTATGTGCCGACATTCATGACGAGCGCCAACACGAAAGCCATAATCAATCCCTGTTCGCCACCTATGGCATTACCTGCAAGAACCAGCAGTACTGTCAGTAAAACCATCAAAAACGTTGTCTTGATTGAATTCATAGAGGTTCAACCTCCTTTCCTCAATGACCTCATTATATTTTATATTCAAGGGGATGCGGTTGTCTAAAGATGTTCCCCATCTTCCTTATTCTTAACGAGGATGGTAAAAATAACCATCACCCCCACCCAGCCTCCCCTGCCACAGGGGCTCCCTGCCTCAAGGGGGAGGAGTGGAAGGGATGTTCCCATCAAAGAAGGGGAACATCTGAAGTTGCTGCCTCTAGGCTGTGCCTGACCATCGCTGGCCTTCCAGTTCCTGATCGCGAACTCCCTGGAGGTATTCCCAGGCAGACATTGCCTGTTTCCCTTCATGCTGAAGCCGGGTAATAGCCAGCATGCTGTTTTCTCCTGCCTCGACAACCAGTCCTTCCCTTCGATCAGCATGTACGATTCTACCGGGACAATCACCTCCCTGCTGCTTGACGATTTGTGCCTGCAATAATTTTATCCGTCGTCCGTTCAAATAGGAAAATGCTCCTGGCCAGGGATTCAAACCGCGAATCAACCTGCAGATTTTTTCGGCCGGCTGAGTCCAGTCGATTGCACCGTCCTCCTTTTTTAACAGCCGGGTATAGGTAGCCAGATCATTGCGCTGCTTATGGCGAATTACCTTCCCCTCCTCATACATGGCCAGTGTTTCCATCAAAACCTCCGCTCCCAGCCGGGCCAGTCGAGGAGAGAGTGTTCCTGCCGTATCATCGGGCAGGATGGCAATTTCTTTCTGCAGCAGGATATCGCCCGTATCCATGCCCGCATCCATCTGGATGGTGGTCACTCCCGTGATTTCATCTCCCTCGATGATTGCCCACTGGATCGGAGATGCTCCCCGGTGCCGGGGCAGGAGTGAGCCGTGGACATTAACGCAGCCGTGGACGGGGATCGATAACAGACTTTGTGACAGTATCTGCCCGTAGGCAACCACCACCACCAGTTCCGGCCCGGCCTGCTGAACAAGCTCCCTGCCCTGCGGACTCGATGCTTTTTCCGGCTGCTCGACGCGAAGCCCTGTTTGCTGCGCCAGGACCTTGACCGGCGAGGGATACGGCCGCTGCCCCCGTCCCTTTGGACGGTCGGGCTGGGTAATCACCATTTCGACCTGATGGCGGCTGTGAACGAGGGCCTCAAGGGATGGGCAGGAAAAATCAGCGGACCCGAAAAAGACGATCCTCATCGTATTGGTTCCTCCTTATTCTCCCTTCCCCCTCCCCTGCCTGTCGCTTCTTCCATATCAGGAACTCCCCGCTCCACTCTTCTGCTTTTCTCTGTGTACCTCTGTGCCTCTGTGTCTCTGTGGTGTCCTTTGTCTTTGTCTCTGTTTTTGCCTTTGTCTTTACTCCCTGGCTGCCAGTTTGGCTTTTTTGCGCAGTTTCATTTTGAGCAGGTCCCGTTTGATCTTGCTCATCCGGTCGATAAACAGGACCCCGTCCAGGTGGTCCACTTCATGCTGGATCACCCGGGCTAAAAGGTTTTCTGCGGTCAGCTCATGCTCGATCCCGGCCAAATCGAAGAATTTCAGCCTGACACGCTGAAACCGGCTTACATCGCCCCATACTTCAGGAATACTCAGACAGCCTTCTTCCCCGGTTATCATCTCTCCATCGGAATGGATGATTTCGGGGTTGATGAGTATCAGCGGATCCTTGCCCTTGTCTTCAGTAGCGACGTCAATAACTACAATCCTTTGTAAAACTCCCACCTGCGGGGCCGCCAGGCCTACGCCCGGTGCACCATACATTGTTTCCAGCATGTCCGCGACCAGCTTTCTGACCGACAGGTCAGACTGATTGACCACAGCAGCCTTTTCCCGCAAAACGGAAGCCGGATATTTGAAAATTTCCAAGATGGCCATACGATATTATCTCTTCGTTTTTCGATAGTTACTGTTAAAGTCCTTTCTTTTCATAAGAATAAGACAAAATCCCCTGCTTGTCAATGGGTAACAGGACTTACCGGCTTTCCCGTATCCGGCACATCCTCATCGATCACCTCCACGCCCCTGGGAGGAACGAAATGAAATATCGTATCCGCTAACCCCTGGTTGCGCTGAAGGTGGAGAAAATCGATATCATTGGTATTTCCGTAGGGATCAACCAGAATGATCCCGGTAATGCCCAGTTCCCTGGCCTCCAGTTTCAATTGCATCTTTTTTATATTGGCCTGTGCCCGGCGGGGCACCAGGTTGAGCAGAACGACTCCGGAGTCATCCGGCTGCGATCCTCCATCTGCCAGGCTGATGATAAAGCTCTGCTGCAAATTCCCGAGGCCGGAAAGAAAGGACAGGGGTGTCGTGTCCTGCAGGACCGTGCTGGCCTTTCGTTTCACTACCTGGGCATCCTCCGGTACATACCACCAGAAGTCTTTTTGATTGATGACATATATTTGCTTTTCGGGAGATTCGTAATCCCATTTCATCAGGTTCGGCTTTTTAAAATAGATTTTCCCTCTGGCCTCGGTGGTTGTGTTCAGGGTTTGACTGAAGCTCTTTTGCCGGAAATCCGCCTGAAGATCGGTGAGCTTATCATACCACTCCTGGACCCGCCGGACAACCGGCTCGGCTTTGACCGCCTGCGGCCCTCCCTCTAATTTCTTCCCCTGCGATTCTCCCCCCCATGAAGGATGAGGGCTGATCACCTGAAACAGTGCCGCCGATACCAGAAAAAAAGCCGCCATGCCATAATAAACGATCTTATTTTTCATAATCCCTGCCAATTAACACCTCCCTTGGTTTGCTTCCCTGGGGTTTACTTACCACTCCGTCACGCTCCATAAGCTCGATCATCCGTGCCGCCCGGTTGTATCCGATTCTCAGGCGGCGCTGAATCATGGAAATCGAGGCCTGCCTGGTTTTGATCACCAGGTCCACGGCCTTGTCATACAGGTCATCGTACTCCTCCTCGTCCTGCTTGCTTCCGGGCTTGGCATCATCCCCGCAGAAGGACAGGATGGTATCGTCATATTCCGGCTTCCCCTGTGAAGCCAGGTATTTTACCAGCCGCTTGATCTCCCCTTCGGTAATGGAAGAGCCGTGAAGCCGGACCAGGTCGGAGCTTCCGGGCGGCAGAAACAGCATATCTCCCAGTCCCAGCAGTTTTTCCGCTCCATTGGCATCCAGAATGGTTCGGGAGTCGGTTTTCGAGGAGACCCGGAAGGATATCCGGCTGGGAAAGTTGGCTTTGATCAGGCCGGTCACTACGTCAACCGACGGGCGCTGGGTGGCGATAATCAGATGGATGCCTACAGCTCTGGCCATCTGGGCGAGGCGGATAAGCAGGGTCTCCACTTCGCGGGCCGACATGATCATCAGATCGGCGAATTCGTCGATAACAATGACGATGTAGGGCAGAGGGCTGTGGTGCAGTATCCCTGCCGGGGACTCTTCCGGCGATCCTTCAGGCGCGGGCGGGGAGGGCTTTTTATCCTCGGAGAGGACCTGGTGATTATACTGGCCGATGTTCCTGACTCCCCGGTCGGCCAGGATCCGGTAGCGGTTTTCCATCTCCTGGGTAGCCCACCGAAGAGCGCTGGCCGCCTCCTTCGGCTCCACCACCACCGGGGTCAAAAGGTGGGGAATGTCATTATAGACTCCCAGCTCGAGCATCTTGGGGTCGATCATGATAAACTTCACCTCGTCAGGGGTGGCATTGAAAAGAATGCTGCAAATCAGGGCGTTGATGGCCACGCTCTTGCCTGATCCTGTTGCTCCGGCAATCAGAAGATGAGGCATCCTGGCCAGGTCGGTGACATAGGGGGTACCGGCAATGTCCTTGCCAAGGGCCAGGGTCAGCCGGGAATTTGCCTTGGTAAACTGCTCCGATTCCAGGATTTCCCGAAGGTACACCACCTCCCGCTGCTGGTTGGGGATTTCCAGGCCGACCACGCTTTTGCCGGGAACCGGGGCCACGATCCGCACCGACAGGGCTTTCATGGCCAGAGCCAGATCATCGGACAGATTGGCGATTTTGGAAATCTTGACCCCCGGTGCAGGCTCGAACTCATACCGGGTTACGACCGGGCCGGGAAGCACCTGAACGACCTTGCCCTGAACCGCAAAGTTCAGGAGCTTTTCTTCCAGCTTCCGGCAACTGTCCTGAATCCACTGTTTGCTCTCGGCAGTCTCCGTTTTCTGGGTCTGTTCGAGCAAAGACAGGGGAGGAAGAGCCCCTTTAGGTCCGGACAGGATTTCCTCGAATGCATCTTCTTCATCAGCCTGAGACTGCTTTTCCTTGCGCTTTCCCTTGCCGGGTGATTTTTTCGATTGTTTTTTATCCTTCTTCCCGTGCGATGAGGGCTTATCCTCGCTCCCCCGGCTGCCCCTGACCCGGTCCCAGAGGAAAGTCACAGCCTGGACCACGAGGGAGGGGAGGGGGAGAATGAGGTCGAGTACTGAAACCTGCGTCAGGAGGATCAGGGAAATCGAAAACATGGTCAGCAGGATGATAAAGGTGCCCAGGGTGCCGAACGAGGAAACCATTTGCAGGGAATTGATGACCAGATAGCCGGTCAGCCCGCCGTGACGGAACCCGGCGAAGGTCTCGCCGTTTAAACCGCCCAGGATCAGCGACAGCAGGCCGCAGGTCGAAGGCAGCAGAAGAAGAATCCCCAGCCATTGAGAGAACGAGTGATTCCAGCCGCGTAGGGTAATCATACGCCAGCCCCAAAAAATGAGAACGAGAGGGATCAGGAAAGCGACGCCGCCAATAATGATCACGAGATGATCGGCCAGCCATGCGCCGAAGCTGCCCATGAGATTATGAACAGCATACGATCCGACGCTGCTGAAGGAGGGGTCCTGGGGATGGTAGCTCAACAGGCTCAGGAGAATGAAAAGGGCCAGGGCAAAAAAAACCACTCCGAGAATTTCCTGAACCAGCCGCTGCTTTAATGAATCCATTGGGGTTGTCCACAAATAAATAAAATACAAATACCAATACCAACGACACCACAGAGGCACAGAGACACAGAGATACCCGGAGAAAAGACAGGGAGTAATGTATTCATAGACAGCTCCATAACCTCAGACTTTTTTCAGATAGAGAAGCAGCCCGCTGCCGATCGCCACCAGCCAGCAGTACCAGGCAAACAGGGACAGCCGCTGTCGGGAGAGGAGCTTGAGGAGGTATTTGATGGCCAAATAGCCGACAACGGCGGCTGCCAGGGTGCCCGCCAGGATGGCCGGTAAGTTGATACCCGGCTGCCAAAGAAGATGCATGCTGTCCTTTGCCTCCAGAACTGTGGCCCCCAGTATGGCCGGAATGGACAGCAGGAAGGAATACTCGACACAGGCCGAAGGCTCCAGGCCGCAAAAAAGACCCATGGCAATGGTCGCCCCGGAGCGGGATATGCCCGGAGTTATGGCAATCCCCTGGAAAAGGCCGATGAGCAGTGCATCCTGGATAGTCATCTTTTCCAGCTTCCGGGTGGCATTCATGCGCCTGCTGGCAAGCATTAACAGCCCGCCGGTAATACAGAGGGCCAAAAGTACGAGATAAGTGTTTGAAAAGATTTGCTCGAAGAAATCCTTGGAGGCAAATCCGATTATGGCCGTTGGCACGGACCCGATCACCATCATGAGAAAAACCTTCCGCCCGCGCTGAAGAGCCCCGGCCCCCGGATCGGGCTTCCATCTCAGGAGCCCCTCGATAATCCGGGCAATTTCCTTGCGGTAATAGGCGAAAACAGACAAAAGTGTGCCCAAATGGAGGAAAATTTCGAATAATAATCCTGGACGGTCAAAATTTTTTAGAAAAGATTCGATAATTACCAGATGACCTGAACTGCTTACCGGGAAAAACTCGGTCAGGCCCTGAATAATTCCCAGGAGTATGGAGTGAAAGAAGCTCATTGGACTTTTTCCCTTACGGTGCCGGCTGCTCGACGATGATGCAGGCAGGGTTCTTGGTTACAGTTACTTGAATAGGTAAGTATATATCGTTCTTAATCTTGTGTAAAGACCAAAATGAGGAAACAGAAAGTACCTTGATAAATCATCGGGAATATACTATTATTTTAGCTTTCATTTCTGGTTATAGTGAAAGAGGAGAGGTTAGAATTACATTTGGTTGGAAGGGAGTGACGAAAAATGCGCGAAAAATCTGAGGGCAGGAAAAAGATATTGTGTCTTGGGATTGACATCGGATCGATCAGCGTCGACTTTGCCCTCGTTAACCAGGATCGTGAGATTATCAGGACTTCCTATCACCGGGTCAAAGGACAGCCTATTCTCAAGACCCTTGAAGTGCTGGAGAAAGAGTTTGCCGATTTTCTGGCCGAAGATTCCATCAGCCTGTCGTTTACCGGGACCGGCGGACTGATCCTGAGCCATCTGCTGGATACGTTCTTTATCAATGAAATCATCGCCCAGATGAAAGCGGTCATCCTGCTTCATCCCGAGGCCAGAACCATTATCGAAATCGGCGGCGAGGATTCCAAACTCATTCTGCTCGACTACCAGCAGTCCTCACAATCTCTGGTCCTGAAGGATTTTGCCATGAATACCATGTGCGCTGCGGGTACCGGCTCTTTTCTCGACCAGCAGGCTTCGCGGCTCGGCATCTCGATCGAGGAAGAGTTCGGCGAACTGGCCATGAAGTCGAAAAACCCGGCCCGTATTGCCGGGCGGTGCAGCGTTTTTGCCAAATCGGATATGATCCACCTCCAGCAGGAGGCCACCCCGGACTATGACATCATTGCCGGGCTGTGCATGGCTATGGCCCGAAACTTCAGGGGAAGCATCGGCAAGGGGAAGGAGTTCCAGAAGCCCATTCTCTTTCAGGGAGGAGTTGCCGCCAATAAGGGCATGGTGAGGGCGTTTGAGACGCTTTTCAAGCTCGCTCCGGGAGAGTTGATCATCCCGAAGTACTATAACTGCATGGGCGCTATCGGAGCTGCCCTGGTCGCGCTCGAAACCCCGAAATTCATCAGGGGAAGGAATGTCCTGAAAACGATAGCCGATTATTTGAACCAGGACCGCTATCAGGAATCCCACCTGCCGCCGCTGCACGCTGGCAAGCCCCCGTCTTCGGGAAAACGCCCTGCGGATGCGGGAAAACCATCCGGGGCAGGGAACGGCCAGAGCGGGAGAGACGCAAAGCCGATTCCGGCCTTTCTGGGAATCGACGTCGGCTCGATCAGTACCAATGTGGTAGTGATCGACAGCAACAAAAAGGTCCTGGCAAAAAGATACCTGATGACTGCCGGACGCCCGATCGAAGCGGTCCGCACGGGGCTTGATGAAGTCGGGCGGGAGCTCCAGGACCGGGTCAGAATCTGCGGAGTGGGCACCACCGGATCGGGAAGATACCTGATCGGGGATTTCGTGGGGGCCGATATCATCAAAAACGAGATCACCGCCCAGGCCAAGGCCGCGGCAGCCATTGACCGGCAGGTCGATACTATCTTCGAAATCGGCGGCCAGGATTCCAAGTACATCAGCCTCGATCAGGGTGCGGTCGTGGATTTCGAGATGAATAAGGTGTGCGCTGCCGGAACCGGCTCTTTCCTGGAAGAGCAGGCGGAAAAGATCGGCATCAATATCAAGGAGGAGTTCGGAAACCTGGCCCTCTGTGCTTCCGCTCCCGTAAGGATGGGGGAGCGCTGTACCGTATTCATGGAGTCTGACCTTGTCCACCATCAGCAGAGCGGTGCCGCCAAGGAGAACCTGGTGGCCGGTCTCAGCTATTCGATCGTTCATAACTACCTGAACCGCGTGGTGGCCGGACGCAGGGTTGGAAACCGGATATTCTTCCAGGGCGGAGTGGCAGCCAATAAAGGCGTGGTCGCTGCCTTCGGGCAGGTCCTGCAAAAGCCGGTGATCGTTCCCGAACACCACGAAGTTACCGGGGCCATCGGCGTGGCCCTGATCGCCCAGGAGGAGCAGACCTGGACCCAGAGCAAATTCCGGGGATTTGATCTGAGCCACCGCCGCTATGAAATCGAGAGCTTTGAATGCGCAGGATGCGCCAATCACTGCCAGATTAAAAAGGTCGTGCTCGATCAGGACCGGCCGCTTTTCTACGGCAGCCGGTGTGACCGCTACGATGAAAAAAAAGGAGAAAAACTCTCCGCCCATCCCCTCGATCTGTTTGCCTTCCGGTCACAGGAGCTTCACCGGCAGTACCTGACTCCAGCCGGGGATTCATCTTCTTCCAGCGCGCCTCGCACAAAGATAGGTATCCCCTTATGCCTGTTCTTTCACGAGTGGCTTCCCTTCTGGCGGACCTTCTTTACGGCCCTGGGGCTTGAAGTCATCCTCTCTCAGGCAACGAACAAGGAGATCATCAACCAGGGGGTACAGGCGGCTGTGGACGATACCTGCTTTCCCATCAAGGTGGCCTATGGACATATCCATAACCTCCTCCGGCAAAAGGTCGATTATCTCTTTTTGCCCAGCATCATCAACATGCCAACCGAGCAGAACGGTATCCATGACAGTTTCAACTGTCCCTACGTCCAGACGATTCCCTACACCGCCGCCGCGGCTATCAATATCGAACAGAGCGGGACAAAGCTTCTGCGGCCTGTGGTATACCTGCGAAGAGGACTGAAATCTATCCGCAAAAGCCTCATCCCCCTTGGCCGAAGCCTGGGAAAATCCGCGGCGGACACCGGAAAAGCCATTGACCGGGCTTACGCTGCCCAAAGCTCCTTCCATGCCGCCCTCCAAAAAAAGGGAGAAGAGATTATCAGCACACTCCCGGAACAGGAGAAGGCAATGGTCCTGATCAGCCGGCCCTACAATGGCTGCGATTTCGGGCTGAATCTGGAGATTCCCAGAATTTTTCGCGAAATGGGCTTTCTGATCATTCCGATGGACTTTCTGCCGCTCCACCAGAACCAGATCGCCGAAAACTGGCCCAATATGTACTGGCGCTACGGGCAAAGAATCCTGAGCGCTGCCCGGTTTATCCGAACACGGGCAAACTTGTATGCCATCTACCTGACGAATTTCAGCTGCGGCCCTGATTCGTTCATCACCCAGTTTTTCCAGCACACGATGAGTGGAAAGCCCTACCTGCAGATCGAGGTTGACGAGCACAGCGCCGGTGCCGGAATAATCACCCGCTGTGAAGCCTTTGTCGATAGTCTGCGAAGCCGGCAGCGGCAGCAGGCTGTGGCCGGTGATATGCCTGAAACCGTGATGTGCCGGACGGTCTCTTCAAATTCATGCCGGAAGGATACCTATTCTCACCGCAAGCTCTACATTCCCCCCATGGCCGGACATGCCCATGCCCTGTGTGCCGCCTTCAGATCCCAGGGAATAATGGCCGAGGTCATACCGGAGTCCGACGAGCAGACCCTGCAGTATGGCCGGATGTACACCTCCGGCAAGGAGTGCTTTCCCTGCCTGGTAACAACCGGCGACATGGTAAAAATCACCCGTTCATCCCAGTTCGATCCTGAAAAGAGCGCCTTTCTCATGCCTTCCGGCGATGGTCCCTGCCGGTTCGGGCAGTACTATCAGCTGCACCGGCTGGTCCTCGACCGCCTGGGTCTTCCCGAAGTGCCAATCTATTCTCCGAGTCAGGGGGAAACTTTTTACCGTGAGCTGGGGATCATGGGGAGAAAGTTTATTCGTCTTGCCTGGCAGGGGATCGTTATTACCGACTACCTCGAAAAGTGGCTTCTGCAAAACCGGCCCTATGAAAGCTCTCCCGGGGAGGCAGACCGGATTTATAACCAATGCCTGTCCCTGCTCTGCCAGACTATCGAAACTCAAGGGGCTGCCTTTCCGGTTATCGGGCAGATCCTGCGGATCCTCGGCGAATTTCGCCGGGAGCCGAAAACACAGCGGCCAATCATCGGTATTGTGGGCGAGATTTTTGTCAGGTCCAACCGCTTCAGTAACAACGACCTGATCCGCAGAATCGAAGCCCTCGGCGGGGAGGTCTGGATGCCGCCAATTACCGAGTGGTTCCATTATATCAATTACACCAGCAAGATTCACAGCCTGGTCAATCAGAATCTGAAAAACCTGCTTTCGACCATGATCCGGGATATTCTGCAAAAGAAGGACGAGCGCAAAATTCACCGCCTGCTCTGCCCGGCCATTCTCGACGGAAAAGACCCTTCGATCGAGCAGCTCCTCGATAACAGCCGCCCCTACCTGCATTCCTCCTTCGAGGGTGAGGCCATCCTGAGCATTGGCAAGGCCATAGATTATGCCGCTAAAAACATGGACGGATTGATCAATGTCATGCCCTTCACCTGCATGCCGGGAACCATCGCTTCCACGATCATGAAACGAGTGCGGATGGACTACCGCGATTTTCCTTTCCTGAACCTGGCGTATGACGGCCTCGAGCAAACCTCCATCAAGACCCGGCTGGAGGCATTCCTGTACCAGGCCCGGCAATTCCAGGAAAAGGCGCGGTAATAGGCAACCGGATTTTTCGGGGGGTGTTGGGTTTACCGTGAAAACATACGGCTTCCCTTAATCGTTCGCCTCCACCACCGACAGAGAAAGTCCTTGTGAAAGCAAAGTGATGCAGTATATCCGGTGTGGCGCTTTTGTGCTTGATAGGATTTAAGAATCCATGCCGGTGAAGCATTTGGGCACAGGAGGGGATGAGGGGACAGGCATGATAAGAAAAGGGATGAGGCAGATTCCTTCCGACTCACGCAGGCTGAGCTTGGCGCACTCAGGATATGACACCATCTTCACTTCACGAACTTTACCTTAAAAGCCCCAAGGCAATCTCCAACCTGCGATTTATTTCATCCATTAAATCCTTATCCATTTTTTCTCAGAGACGGAGTATCAACGAGTTATGGAGAACTGTTAATTTATGCACTCTCAGCACTGAGCGTTGCTTCAAAACTGCCACGCATCACTATTTGTCGGGCCATTGGATTGGCTCACCATCTTCAGGCGAGTGAATATCCTCTTGGATCGATCAAGCATTGGATAGGCTGGTATTTGGTCTCCGGGTCTACTTTGGTCCGACCCGGACACCACGGACCCCAACGGCTCAGTATATCACCACAGGAACCCACTCAACCCGGTATAGCCGAAGATGCTGCCTGTCCCAAAACCGAAACCATACGCCGGACTGGAGGAGTAACCATACGTGCCGGAGAATTGGCCATAAGTTATGGGCGAACTGACCACACTCGTGAAGCCGAAGCTGCCCACGGGGCTGTACCAGCCGGAGGACATGCTGCCAAAGCCGCTTCCACCTCCCCCCCCACTTCCCCCATAGCCGAAGCCAGCCGCTGGACTGTATGCTGCGGGGCTATAGTTATACGCAGCGCCATAGTTGTACGCCGTGCCGCTGTACAGGCGGGGGGACTGGCTGTATGCAGCAGACTGGCCATAGGAAAAGGATGAGGGGCTGAGCGGACTGGCGGGATTAAAACTGACCACAGGGGTAACGCCACCGCTGGAGACAAAGCTCCCTGCCGGGCTATAGCCGGAGAATGAACTGCCAAAGCCGCCAGTGATTCCCCCTCCAAACCCAGGAGTATATCCGGACGCAGGAGGAGTATAGCTGCTTGCCTGTCTGCCGGGTGTTGATTGACCGGCGGTGCTGGATGTATGGGCAGGGTTGGCGGAAGAAGCGGGGTTGTTTCCGGTTGGACTATTCGAGGCCACAGGACCGGCCGGGGCAACCGATTGACTGACGGCACCGGGAGTAACCTCGAGGGAAAGAGCATAGTCACCGGCTGTGATATCATCTGTCTTTCTCAGGCAATTGATGTGAACTACATCGTTTTTGATCTCAAACACCAGGCCAGTCTCTGCCTGAGTAACCGAAGGGGCGGCATGATAGTAAGACCATGAGATTGCTGACAGATCGGAATTATCTCTTCCATGAGCCTCCTTGAGGCGAAAGATATCGACGTGGTGAATATCGCGCTGGGCATCATACGGAATCCAGCCAAGTTCAGGATAGTAAACCTCGACCCAGGAATGAGGGCCGGTAAGCCAGCTCGTATAGTAGGTCGAATAGCCGATCGACCAGTCATACATTCTGGCCAGACTGATTCCCGAAACGAAGCGGGCGGGGATTCCTCCGGCCCGCAGCAGGGCACAGGCAAGATGAGCAAAATTGGTGCAGACCCCTTTTCTGAGCATCAGGGTAGAGCGGGCATCAGAAGCTGGATTTGCATCGTACTCGATGTTGTTCAATATCCACTTGACGATATTTTCAACCGCCTGGAATTGATGGGTACAGCCGGCTACCAGCTCATCAGCCTTGGCTTTGATCGCCTGATCGGTGGATTGAACCATACCGGTACCTGTGAGATATTGCTGTACATCAAGTGGCAGAGTCCCTTGATTGACCGGGAAAGGATCACTGCTCACCAGGGGGTCGAGTATCGCCCTGACAGTTGCCTGCTGGGTTATGGTAATGTCCAGAGCAGTATTCCCGATGCCCTTCCAGATCAGATCGGTATACGAATTCCCATACTTATCGGTCCCCGGCCGCTGAATGTCCGGCTCTGATGAGAAGGAAAGGGAAAAGGCGCTGTCTTCCTGAACATTCGTGCGGTAGGTATACTGAGCAGGGTGAAAGTAGCGGTAGGAGAATTCGCTGACCGCTCCCGTGATCTGGAAGGTAAGTGTCTGCTCGGTAACGATATCCGCTGACATGTTGCCGGTAATATAAAAGTATTCTGCCCTCAAGATGCCTGCCTTCATGAATTGCTGAAAAAAGAGCGAGATACACAGCAAAAAGATCAACTTCGATTTGAGCAACAAAATTTTATCTATTTTCTTCATACCGTTTCCTCCGTTTGACCAGGCTGAATCCTGCCTGCCGACAGCTTCATCCGGTTTGGCTTGGGAGCAATTATGGAAAGTAAATGAGAATAGAACTGGATATTAGATAGTATACAAAATTACGTCTGATTTTGAAAGAGAAAGTTTCCAGCAGGATGGATGATACCTGCAGGGTTTTTTTCCGATAAGTACGATAGCAAAGTTTTTGAAAAATGATCTCTCTGAATTTAACTCGACCGGACAGGAACTTCCATTCTATCTCTGGAGAGTTTCAGCACCAGCGCAGGATAACGCCGTGCGCCACTGGCCACTGACCACTTACTACTTACCTTAAACCTGGTACGGAGGATACAACTGACGATGGAGGATAAGAAGGGTGTACTCAGGGAGCTTCCGGTGAATATTTTACACATCCTGGACCATTCTCTCCCGTACGTTACCGGATACAGCCTGAGAAGCCATACCATGATAAAACTGCAACGGGATTTGGGGTTCAATCCTCTGATCATCACTTCTTCCCGGCATGCCCTTGTCTCTAATCCCGTGGAGTTGATCGATGGGATTTATCACTACCGGACCTTTTTTCCGGAAGAAGGGGAAAATTTCGGGAAACACTGCCTTTTGGGGAAAGAAAAGCTCCTGATTTCTCTCCTGAATCGGGCTGTTTCGAAGATAGCGGCCCAGCAGAGGGTAGATTTGATCCATGCCCATTCTCCCTGTACCAATGGACTGGCCGCTCTGGAAGTCTGCCGGAGAAAGAGAATACCCCTGCTGTATGAGATTGATGATGTTCAGGACACCTTAACTGCCGGCCGCAAGGAGGAAACTCCGCTGTCGAGCCCTGTTTTGAGGAGAAATCTGGAAGCTTTTTTATGGCAGCAGGCCGGGGCTGTGGTGGTCAGGGAAGAAAGACAGCGGGAGGAAATCATCCGTTCGGGAATTCCCGGAGAAAATGTTTACGTAGTTCCCCGGGAAGATGGCTGCACCAGAGAGACAAATTTGCAGGAGGATAATCAGACAGCAGGTTTCATCTGCTCTCTGTATCATCTGCAAGGGGTCAGTTCCCTGCTCGGAGTATTTTTGAAAGAAAGAAATTCAACCGGCGGCTCCCTCGCTGTTCCCGGCACGGAAGGAGACAGGAGGAAGAAAAAATCAGGAGTCAAATCCCAAGGTTCTGATACTTCAGGGCATATTATTTATATCGGTCAGGTCAAGCCCCGGAATTCCCGACGCCTGCATCCGCTCATCAATGTTCTGGTTTATCCGTGGTTAGCGGCGGGTCCAATCGGGGAGAAAGTTCTTTCTTCAGATCCGATCGATGCCCTGCTTATCGATGGAGGTGCTGCGGCTGGTGAAGCAGCCGATTTATGGGAGATGAAAGCGGATAAGCAGGCGCAGTCAACTTTAGGGGCTGAAGATATTTCCGAATTAACCGGCAGGTGTCTCAAGCTTCTCATAAACAGGCAAATCAGGCACATTTGTGAGGAAAGATGCAGGCAGCAGGCCGGGAAGAATCCCTCCCGGCTTGAAGTAATGGAGCAGTATCTCAAAATTTATAAAACGCTGCTCTCTCTCTAGTTCCCTTCCCGAAGGGGAAATTACCTGGTGAGCATCCATAAAGTTCCGATAAGAACACTGATGGGTTTTCAACTGGCAGAGGGAACCTTGTGATCTCGATTTGTCATTCTTCCCCGGAATTTCAGCGGAGCGCGAATCATGGGCGGAATTGTCGGAGCTTACGGATATTACAATCAGCAGCCGGTTCAGGAAGGGTTGATTCGGAAAATGACCAATACCTTAAAGCACCGGGGGCCGGACGAGAGGGGTGAATATCATGACCGGGAGCTTGCCCTGGGACATCGGCGGCTGTGCATTATTGATAGGGAAGAAGGACAGCAGCCGCTGTTCAATGAAGACCGTTCAAAAGTGCTGGTCCTCGATGGAGAGATTTATAATTATCGAGAGCTGCAGCAGTATCTGAGGGGCAGGGGGCATTATTTCCAGACCGACTCCGATGCGGAAGTTGCTCTCCACCTCTATGAGGAAAAAGGAGTACAATTTCTTGGCGATCTGCAGGGCATGTTCTCCCTGGCACTGTGGGACAAGAAGGCCAGGCAACTGGTGCTGGCCCGCGACCAACTGGGCATCAAGCCGCTGTATTACTGTTCTGACGGATACCGGCTGCTGTTTGCCTCCCAGATCAGAGCGCTTTTCCAGGACCGGACTGTGGACCGGGAGCTTAATCCCCGCAGCCTGGCCGACTACTTGACTTACCTGTATGTTCCGGCACCCAAAAGCATTTTCCTGGGGATTTATAAAATCCCTCCGGGCTATTATCTGCTCTGTTCTCCGGAAGGGTATGTGGTGCGAAAGTACTGGGATCTTGAATTACCTTCCCAGGAAGAGGAGGGGTCGTCTTGGGAGGAGTATCAGCACACCCTGCTCGATCTGCTTTCGGAGTCGATCAGCAGTCATTTGCCTGCCGGCATGCCGGCAGAGGTGTTCCTGAGTGGAGGGCTCGATTCGGCGACCCTGCTGGCTGTGGGGCATCGGCTGGGGGCAGACCTGCGGGCTTATACTCTCGGATTTGATGGGTCAGACATGGATGAGCGGCCCTTTTCACGCCTTCTGGCCCATTATTTCGACATTCCATACCGGGAATGGGTCGGGAACCCGAAGATGATGCTGAAACGGTTGGACCAGGTGGTCCAGTCATATGATGAACCCCTGGGCGATGCCGCAACTGTTTTGACCTATGAAATGGCCCGGCAGGCAGCAGGACAGCATACCAGAGTAGCCCTGTCCGGAGAAGGAGGGGGAATGATCTTTACCCCCTGCTGCCGGTATGGCCTGAACCGGGAGGATAATTGCATCCAGCGCTTGTGGTCAGACGGCATGGTGAATACTTATTCTCCGGGAGCGGGGAGCTGTTTGGGAGTTGGATGGATAGGTCGATTACTTCAGAGGCAACCCGGCCAGTCCGGGGCATCTTTGGCCCGTACGTACTTTAACTCCCTGGCCTGTTTTTCGGCCGAAGAGATCCATCGGCTTTTGAGCAGGGATTTCTTTTCCGAACTTCGCGGGTATGATCCATTTGTTCTGTTCCATGATCTCTACCAGAAGGCAGCCAGTCCCGACCCCTGCTCACGGCTGCACTATGTGGAGATGAAGAGCTATTTACCGGATAATGTACTGGCCAAAGTCGATCGAGCCGGTATGGCCAATTCCCTGGAAATCCGGCTGCCGCTTCTGAATCACCGGCTGGTGGAATTTCTCGTCCGGGTGCCGGTCCGGTTCAGGCTGAAGGGAACAGAAGAAAGATATCTTTTAAGAAAAACCCTGGAAGGGATTCTTCCGTCGGTAATTGTCTGGCGCAGGGAACAGAAAGCCGATCTCCTGTTCCGAAACCTGCTTTTGGATGACAGTTGCCTGACAGAGGAGGATTTGGGGCAGAGCAGTCACTGTTCTCTTTTATCTGAAATCCTGAACTTTGACGAAATAACTTCCATCCGTCAGCACCATCGGCGGGGAAACCGGGATTACTCCAGGCAGATGTGGGCTGTACTTTTTTTGTGCAAATGGTACCGCCAGTACATGTCCAGAACCACCAGCAATGCCCGTGAAGAGGCTGAGCCATCGCTGGTGGTGTGCTAAGTTGAGTTTGGCATGCCATTTGCATTAATGAACGTGGTAACGAAATAAATGCCCAGACCGGGGAGCTTCAACATGGCGGTGAATTGTGGGGGATGTTCGAAAACATATTGGAGCCCTTCCGGCCACGACAACTGAAGCGGAAAATCTGATTATTGCGAATTGTGAACGGTAATTTTCTCTGGTGACTGCGAACAAACTACTTGCGGAGCTTCGACTACACACGACAAATCCTATGACTGCTGGGTGAATGCTGCTGCTCACGAGGTATGGGAACTTTGCTCTCTGATCTGGGCTTTTATTACTGTCATGGCACTGTTATGAGTGATTGTTGCCAGAGCCGACAGGAATTCTGCACTCAAATCTTGCTGGGCGGAATCCGGAAAGAGCGTGGCCGGCGTGCCCCTGTTGTGGACTGGCCTTCCAGAATCTGTATAAATTTTTACCAGGCACGATAGTGAGCTCGTCTCTCAGATCGAGGTATAGTATCTATATGTAATATTTATTCATAACTTATACTAATTAATAACTATTTTAGCTTTATTTCTCCTGACTTCTGGCTCCTGATTTCTGACTTCCGGTTTCTGACTCCTGACTTCGCTCTCCTGACCACGGACCATTGACTTTTGGCTCCTGACTCCGGGCTTGGATCTCCTTAACTTGTAATTTACTAAATTTTACAATAAGTTTCTTACATAGCTGTCTGAAAAACTAGTTGACAAAGGGGTGGGCATGGTTTAATATACGTTCCGAAAAGCTGGCAAGAAATTATTACAATTAATTCAACTTCTACACTATAGTATGTCAATTATCAAATGAGCTTCCTCGGGTGACAATTATCAACTAATTTTACTCACTTTTTTCTCGCTGTACAGAGTTTCGCGGATATTTTTGCCTGGAGGAGAGATTTCCCCGGTCACGAGTGCCCAATACGATAACTCCAATACGGGAAGGGGATGAGAATGCTAACTATACTTATATTTATGCCTATGCTCCTGAAGGTCGGCTTATTTTCCTGGGCTAGAGCTTGCTTTTTCTTCTCTGTTCAATTAAGGCGTCTGGCAGCGGTTCTCTTTTCCCTGGTTATCACCTGCCTTATCTCATCATCTTCCATCTCCATAGAGTTGAAGGATTATTCTATAGGTCCTCAGGATGTTTTAAAAATCGAGGTCTGGGATAATCCCGATTTATCGAGGGAAGTGACGGTCTCATTGAAAAATACCATTTCCTTCCCGCTGATAGGAGAAATGCAGGTTGAAGGGTATACCGTAGAGAATCTCCAGCAGAAGATCCGGACCCGTCTGGCAGATGGTTATCTGGTTAATCCCCAGGTTACGGTAACGGTCAAGGAATATAACAGCAAAAAGGTTTATGTGCTGGGAGAGGTCGAGAAGCCCGGCTATTATCCCTTCTCCAAAGTAACCACCATGGTCGAGATCATCTCGATGGCTGGCGGACTTACTCCCGATGCCGGGCAGGAAGCTTATATTATCCGGTCTCCGGAGAAAATTGACCCTGACGATATCAAACACCTCATTCAGGGAGGAAAAAACGACCTTCCCTCCGAAACTGCAATCAACAGCTCAAACACCATCCCCGGCAAGGGTTCTGCATCCGAGGGTGCAGTCAAAAACCAGGTTATTACTCTTAACCTGAACGACTTTAATCAGGGCATCAATCTCAATTTCGAGCTTCAGAATAATGATACTCTCTACATTCCCAAGGCCCAGTTTTTCTATGTGATTGGGGAAGTGAAATCTCCCGGACGGTTCAAGCTGGAAAAAGAGGTTAATGTACTGCAAACCATCTCGATGGCAGGCGGGCTTACTCAGAAGGCCAGTGAAAGAAAGATCAGGATCATCAGGACCCTGGATGGCAAGGAGCATGAGATAAAAGCCAAAATGACGGATCTGGTTTTGCCGGATGACATAATCAAGGTTCCTGAGAGTTTCTTTTGAATTTAGCTGTTTATCCATCAAAGTTTATCTCCTCATAAGTTATATCTCAAGGTTTGGGTTTTCCCTTTCAGCATCACCATGCAGCGTTTTATTTGAAGTATGTATGTGCAGGAATAATTGTCGGTGTGGTTGTATGGCCGGGTTATCATTGCATCAGGTAACTCACAGGGCGAAGCTATTTTCAGGAGTCAGAATCCAGAAGTCAGAAGTCAGGAGAAGAGGATTGCTTATTCTGACTCCTGACTCCTGACTCCAGGGTACGATATAGTTCAAACTTAAGGATAGTTGCCACAATCAGTATAGGGGAATACTTATCTATGGAGCATCAACAATTGAGCTTTCAAGAGGAAGAGATACATCTTCGGGACTATTGGCGGGTCGTCATGAAGTATCGATGGACCGTCGTCACCCTCTTTATCATCGTGTTCGTAACCGTAGCTATAGCTACTTTCAGCGCCGAGCCGGTCTACAAGGCCACTGCCCAGATTCTCATCGATAAGGAAAACCCCAATGTTCTCTCAATCCAGGAGGTCATGTCCCTGGATGCTCAGGATCTTGACTACTATCAGACGCAATATAAAATTCTCCAGAGCCGGTCCCTGACCAGGGCGGTCATCAAGGCCATGGACCTTGCCCATCACAAGGAGTTTGACAGTACTCAGCAGGAAAAAGGGCTGATTGCCACAGTCGCCAGCTCTATCAGGGAATCGCTCAGCTCCCTGCTGCATACCTTCTTTCCTTCCCGGCCTGATTCTTCGGCAACAGCCACTCTGACTCCTCAGGAGATCCGTGACCGGGAGGAAGGCAGGCTGATCGATGCCTTTCTCGACAAGCTGCAGGTCGAGCCGATCAGAAACAGCCACCTGGTCAACATCAGCTTTCTGGCCCATGACCCGACCCTGACGGCAAGGGTTGTCAATGTCCTGGCCGATCAGTACATTCAACACAACCTGAAGCTCAAGTTCGAGGCCTCGATGGATGCCTCCGAGTGGTTGAACCGGAATGTGGGCGAGCTCAAGAAGAAGGTGGAAACCTCCGAGGAGGCCCTTCACTCCTATAAGGAGGAGAATAAGATTGTCTCTCTTGAGGAAAAGCAGGACATTATCGTCCAGAAGCTTTCCGAGCTCAACACCGCAGTCACGGATGCCAAAACCAAGAGGATCCGTCTTGAGACCCTCTATAATCAGGCAAACAAATTTAAAGCCAGCGGGGAGATGCTCGAATCCCTCCCTTCGGTCATGAATAACCCTCTCATCCAGGAGCTGAAAAAGGATTATATCTCTCTTCTGGCCGAGTATAACCGGGAGTCCAAACAATATGGTTCCAAGCATCCGCACATCATCAAGATCAGCTCTCAATTGACCTCTCTCAAGAACAGGATTCAGTCCGAGGTTCAAAAGATTGCCAACAGCATCAAGACCGAGTATGAAATCGCCGTAGCCCAGGAGCAGGTCCTGATCGAGGCCCTGAACGAGCAAAAGGAAGAGGCCCTGGAGCTGAACAAGAAGGCGATTCAATACAACGTCCTGAAGCGGGATGCCGAAAGCAACCAGCAGATGTTCGAGGTGGTCCTGAACCGCCTGAAAGAGACCGATCTGACCCGCGGCCTGAAGAACAGCAACATCCGGATCATCGACCGGGCCGAAGTGCCCGAATTTCCGATCAAGCCCAATAAAAAGCTCAACCTGTTACTGGGTGCGATCGTCGGGCTGTTTGCCGGTATCGGGCTGTCCTTCTTCTTTGAATATCTGGATAATACTATCAAGACCCCGGAAGACCTCAAGCGCTATCTTAACCTTACCTTTCTCGGTCCGGTTCCCCATCTGGATTTATCCGAAACAGAGGGACTTCCCTGCCCTGAGATGATAGCCCTGCACAAACCCAAAAGCCATACCAGTGAGGCCTACAAGGGCCTGCGGACCAGCGTCCTGTTCTCCTTCCCCGACCATGATCCCAAGGCATTGCTGATTACCAGCGCCTCTCCTTCTGAAGGAAAGACCATTACATCGACCAATCTGGCCATCACCATGGCCCAGGGAGGCTCGCGGGTGGTCATGATTGACTGCGATATGCGCAAACCCCGTCTTCACCGCCTGTTGAATATGAAGAATGAAAAGGGAATTTCGAACCTGCTCATCGGCCAGTGCCCGATCGAGGATGTTCTGCAGAATGGACCGGTGGACAATCTCAAGATTATAACCTGCGGCCATCGCCCTCCCAATCCTTCCGAGCTTCTGGTTTCTGATAACCTGAAAAATATCCTGACTGAGCTTAAAAAACGGTTCGATCATATCATCATCGACTCACCCCCGCTGGTTGCGGTAACGGATTCGGTAATCATCAGCCGCATTGTCGATGGTGTCATTCTGGTGATCCACGGAGGTGTGACCAGCAGGGAAGTCATCAAGCGGGGTTATGACCTTTTGAAAAATGTCAATGCCCCGATGCTCGGTGGAATCATAAATAATATTGACCTTGGCAAGCGAAGCTACTATTATTACTACCAGTATTATTATTACCAGTATTATGGAGACGGGGAAACGAAAACACACAAGCGGCGCACGAGGAAAAAACGCGTACAGCATGCTGAGCACGAGGTAAACGAAAGCCGGGAGGTTGCCTGGAAATAACCCGTGCAGGATAAGGCAAAATACGAAATACAAAATGAAAATACAAAGGACACCACAGAGACACAGAGGCACAGAGAAAAGCGAAGATAGATCAGGGAGATCATGGTGAAAATTTTGCTGATTGGATCCGGCGGCCAGGTTGGATGGGAGCTTGACAGGACATTGCAGGTTCTGGGCGAGGTCATCGCCCTGGATTATCCGGCAATCGATCTGACCAGCCCGGAGCAGATACGGAAAACGGTACGGGATATCCGTCCCGCGCTCATCGTCAATGCCGCCGCCTACACAGCCGTGGACAAGGCGGAGGAAGAGCCCGATGTCGCCCTGGCGATCAATGGCCGGGCACCGGGCATTCTGGCTGAAGAGGCAAAAAGGGTCGGGGCCGCTATCGTGCACTACTCCACCGACTATGTGTTCGATGGCCGGGGAAGCTCCCCCTATACCGAAAACGATACACCCAATCCCCTGAATACTTACGGTCGCACCAAGCTGGAGGGTGATCTGGCTGTCCAGGCGGCGGGTGTGCCGCATCTCATCCTGCGGGTCAGTTGGGTGTACGGAGCCCGGGGGAAGAATTTCCTGCTCACCATGCTGAAGCTGGCCGGGGAGAGGGAGGAAATCCGGGTGGTGGATGACCAGATCGGCAGCCCCACCTGGTGTCGGATGATCGCCGAGGCCACGGCCCAGATTCTGGCCCAGGGAGTGAGTGACCTTTCGGGGTTCCTCCGGGACCGGGGCGGGCTCTATCACCTGACCGCCGCAGGAAAGACAAGCTGGTTTGGCTTCACCAGGGCGATTCTGGCCGCAGATCCTCACCGGAATGAGCACAAAGCCGTGCGGCTCATCCCGATTTCAACGGCTGAATATCCCACCAAAGCCAGGCGGCCTGCTTATTCGCTGTTATCATCCGAGGCTGCCCGTGCAGCGTTCGGTATCCGGCTTCCCGGATGGGAAAGCTCACTGAACCAGGTGTTATCAACTACAACCTAATAGAGTCAAGATAGAGTAAAGATAGAGTAACGCCAATGGGAAGATCATCTTTTGTGCAATTTTCGCCAATACCCCGGTCTCCGCAATCTCATCAGGTTATTCTGGTCACCGGCGGGGCGGGATTCATCGGATCGAATTTCATTCGCTCCGCGCTTGCCAGCCGGCCCGGCTGGCGGATCGTCAACCTCGATGCCCTGACCTATGCCGGGAATCTGGCCAATTTCAGCGACCTCCCCCCCCAAGATGCGCAGCGGCACCGCTTTGTTCAGGGCGATATCAGGGACACGAAGTGTCTGAAGCAGATTTTCGAACAGGAAGCGATAAGCGCAGTCGTTCACTTTGCCGCCGAGTCCCATGTTGACCGCTCCATCCTCGGCCCCGATGCCTTTGTCGATACCAATGTCCTGGGAACCTTCCGGCTGCTGGAAGCGGCACGGGCCTGTTGGGAAGGCAGGGGCAGGCCCGAAGCTTTCCGGTTTCTGCATGTCTCGACCGATGAGGTATATGGAAGCCTCGGCCCCACGGGCCGCTTCCATGAGGACACCCCCTACGATCCTTCGAGTCCGTACTCGGCCTCGAAGGCTTCTTCGGACCATTTCGTGAGGGCATATTACCGCACCTTCGGTCTGCCGACCCTGGTCACGAACTGCTCCAATAACTACGGACCCTATCAGTTTCCCGAAAAGCTCATTCCGCTGATGATCATCAACATCATCGAAAAAAAGCCCCTCCCGGTCTACGGGGACGGGAAAAACGTCCGCGACTGGCTCTACGTGCTCGATCACTGCGAGGCCCTGCTCAGGGTTCTTGAGGCAGGGGTGCCGGGTGAGACCTATAATGTCGGCGGAGGGGCCGAGCGGGGGAACATCGATATCGTCCATCAACTGTGCGACCTTCTCGACCGCCGCCTGATGAGACCGGCAGCGGATTCGAGCCATCAGCTCATCCGCTTCGTTCCCGACCGCCCCGGCCACGACCGGCGCTACGCCATCGATTCCTCGAAGATTCGGCGGGAGCTGGGCTGGTCGCCGCAGCATGATTTCGAGCAGGCCCTTGCGGCCACGGTTGACTGGTACCTGAACCACCTCGATTGGGTCGAGGCTGTCCGCAGCGGAGAATACCGCACCTGGATCAGCCTGAATTACCAGAACCGGGAGGAATGGTGTAAAAAAGAAGACACGGTGGGGTAGGTATAATCCCTCCCCGTGGAGGGCACCCTCATCTCGTGGAAAATACACTCCCTCGCCCCTTGGGGGAGAGGGTTGGGGTGAGGGGGATGGCAGTTAGCAGGGTTTGGGGAAGGATTTTCGTCAGGAAGGAAGGATAAGGAAGGATTATGAAAGGTATCATTCTTGCCGGGGGGTCGGGAACACGGCTGTATCCCATCACCCAGGTTGTGAGCAAGCAGCTTATGCCGGTGTATGACAAGCCGATGATTTACTATCCCTTGTCGGTACTCATGCTGGCCGGGATCCGGGAGATTCTGGTCATTTCCACGCCGTCGGATTTGCCCCGGTTCCGGGAGCTTCTGGGGGACGGGACCCAATGGGGTCTTTCCTTCTCGTATGCCGAGCAGCCCCGTCCGGAGGGCCTGGCGCAGGCTTTTATCATCGGCCGGGAATTTGTCGGCAGCGACTCGGTTTCCCTGATCCTGGGGGATAATATCTTCTATGGCCATGATCTGGTGAAAATCCTCCGACGGGCAGCAGCCCAGAGCGAAGGAGCGACCATTTTCGGCTATTGGGTGCGGGACCCGGAACGCTACGGGGTGGTGTCCTTCGATGAGAGCGGGCAGGCAATAAGCATCGAGGAAAAGCCGGCCCGGCCGAAATCTCACTATGCCGTGACCGGCCTGTATTTCTATGACAGCCGGGTCCTGGACATAGCCCTTGGCCTGAAGCCTTCGGCCAGGGGAGAGCTGGAAATCACCGATGTCAATCGGACGTATCTTGCATTGGGGGCTCTCAAAGTGGAAAAACTGGGCCGGGGCATTGCCTGGCTGGATACCGGGACCCATGAGTCCCTGCTTCAGGCATCGAACTTTATCGAAGTCGTCGAGCACCGCCAGGGGCTGAAAATTGCCTGTATCGAGGAAATCGCCTACCGCCTCGGCTATATCGATGCCAGCCAGGTGGAGAGCCTGGCCGGATGTCTGGCCAAGAACAGCTATGGTCAATACCTGCTGCATATGCTGCAAGCAACTGACCGGGAACAGGACATAGCGCCATGAACGTTTTCCGTACGTTAGATGTTCCCCATCTTGTATAGAAGTATCCAATACACTATAATGATACAAGCAGTGGAGAACTTTCCAGGAGGCAAGCTATGAAACAGGATATAAAAATCACTTCTCAGCACGAGCAAAGCCTTGTTGAGAAGATCCGCAGTCTTTCGCCTGAGAGGATTGCCGAGGTGGAAGACTTTATTGACTTCCTGTGTCAGCGCGACCTGGATCATCGTCTGACCCAATCGGCTGCCAGGCTCTCTGAACCAGCATTTCAAAAGGTATGGGATAATCCTGACGATGCAGACTATGATCAGCTATGAATTTGGTGATGTTGTCCTTGTCCCGTTTCCTTTCACCGATCAGTCAGTCAGCAAAAAACGCCCGGCCATAGTCGTCAGCTCCAGCGCTTATCACCGGGAGCGTCAAGATATTGTCCTCATGGCGGCGACGAGCCAGATAAAACCATCGGCATCTTTTGGCGAAGTTACGATCGCTCAATGGGAGCAAGCCGGTCTCCTTAAACCATCAGTAATTAAGCCGATCTTTACCACGATCGAGAAGCTGCTTGTCTTGAGAAAGCTCGGAAGGCTCGATAAACGAGACAGGCGGAATCTTCAAGAGAGCCTTCGAGAGATTCTGGGCGAAGACGATGGTCACGGTTAACCAGGTAAGTTTAGTAGGATAGGAAAGAGCATGAATATTTATCATACCTCACTCGAAGGAATACTGCTGATCGAGCCGCGTGTTTTCGAGGATTACCGGGGGTTCTTTCTGGAAACTTATCACCAGCGAAGGTTCCAGGAAGCGGGAATCAATCAGGCTTTTGTCCAGGATAACCATTCCCATTCCGTGCGGAATACGCTGCGGGGCCTGCACTACCAGCTTCAGCACCCGCAGGGGAAGCTGGTCTGGGTGGTGCGGGGCACGATCTTTGACGTGGCGATCGATATCCGCCGGGGCTCTCCGACCTTCGGCCAATGGCTCGGCGTCCACCTGAGCGCCGAGAACCACCGCCAGATATTCATCCCGGAAGGATTTGCCCACGGCTTTTGCGTCCTCAGCGACCAGGCTGACGTTATCTATAAGTGCACGGACCTCTATACCCCCGGAGACGAGTACGGCATCCGATGGAACGACCCTGCCCTGGCCATCAACTGGCCGGTGCAGGAACCTGTCCTGTCGGAAAAGGATGCCCGCTACCCCGCCCTCGTCCAGGTGGAGGAAGATATGCTGCCCCGGTGGAAGGGGCGCACAGGGGCAGGGTTTTAGGCAATGTATTGAATTTGCTGGCATTAAAGTTCCTCCCCCTTGAGGGGGGAGGTCAGGTGGGGGTGAATGATAGAATCCACCTTGGATAGAGGAATAATTGGGAGTTCCCTTAAGTGCCTGGACCTGGAGAGTCCCTGATTGCTGAGCAAGGCTCCCAACGGTATTTCCTTCGAGCCGAACCGCTGTTGTCAATGCGGTGTCTGCCTTTCCGTATGCCCGCACGGTGCCCTTACCGCCTGCATCGACGATAAGCTGCTCATCTACCGGATTGACTGGCAGCGCGAAAAGTGCAGCCTGTGTGGAAGGTGTGTTAAAACCTGTCCGGCTTCTGTCACCAGCACCTGGTCGGTGCAGCAAAACCCGCCTGAAATACCGGCGACATATCTGGCCTGGATAACCGATGAACGGTTGAGATATTGTTCCTCGTCAGGGGGTGCATGCCGGGGATTGATTCAGGCGGCGCTCGATTGCGGGCTGGCCGATTACGCTTACACCCTGCTCAAGACCGACGCCTTCCCCTGGGCACAAGGCCGCTGGATGCGGAGCATCGAGGACCTGTCGGCAATAGCCAACTCCCTGTATCTTCCGCTGATGTTCGGGAAGAACCTCTATCCTCTCCCTGCAGGAAACCGCCTCCTGGTGGCAGGGCTCCCCTGCCAATTGGCAGCTTTCACCAGGTCCCTGGGCGGCAGCAGGAGCCTGAGCAGCAACAGGAGCCTGAGCAGCAGCAAAGTAAAGGGTGATCTTTTCACTATAGCTATCTTCTGCAAGCAGCAAAAGACCTTCGGCTTTGCCAGATTTTTCGCCTCGCTGGCCGGGTATGAATTCCCCTCCTGCCCCCCGATAACTTTTCGGGGAAACGGCTGGCCGGGCCAGGTTTCCATTGGCTCTTCCCCTGGCTCTTACTCTGAGCCCTGGGAGCAAATAGCAGGCCTGATCTTCGGCAAGAAACTGTGGCGGCTGCCTGCCTGCGCCCTGTGCGCCGACCCCTTTGCCAGTGGCGCAGACCTTGTTCTCGCTGACCCCTGGGGTATTTCCGGGCAATCCATCGATGCCGGTAAAACCCTGGTCTTTGCCATGTCGATGAGGGGCCGGTCTTTCCTTGAGTCTCAAAAAGGGCAAGAGGCTGGGAAAAGGCAGGAGGGTGGAAAAAAACAAATGGCCTGGAATGAAATTCCCGGCAAGGTTGCCTTTGATTCAATAGACTGGCCAGGCATGGTGAGGAAAGCCCGGTTGAAGAAACTGTATGCCGGGCAAGCCACCGGCGCTGGCACTGGAACTGGCGATGATGCTGGCACTGGTACTTCCGGCATGGAAAGGTTGTTCTTTTTCCTGGCAGAAAAGCAAAAACGAGTCTACGAAAGCCTCCTGGACTGTTTCAAACCACCAGTATGGTTACAGAAAGTTATTGGCAAATTACCCGATCTGGAGCGATTGGTAAGGTAAGGGGGCGGTGCGGCTTGTGCGTTCTCAGCGCCCTCTCGCACAATCCATGTCATGAAGCTTGTGTTTTGAGTAATCAAGAAAGAAGAAGAGGAGGTACTTATTCATGGTCGTAGCATCACCCATCCGTTCCAAAGAGCGTTTCCTCGTGTTTGGTTCTCCTGCTATAGAAGATGCCGAGATTCAGGAAGTTGTTGCCAGTATGCAGAGCGGCTGGCTGGGTACCGGCCCAAAAGTGGCCCGGTTTGAAAATGATTTCAGGATTTATAAAGGTATAAAACATGCGGTAGCTGTCAACTCCTGCACCGCAGCCCTGCATTTGAGCATTCTGGCTGCCGGACTCAAGCCGGGTGATGAAGTCATTACCACGGCCATGACGTTCTGCGCTACGGTCAATGCCATCGTTCACGCCGGTGCTACCCCGGTACTGGTAGATATCGATCCCGTAACCATGAACATGGACCCGGAGCAGGTCGAGGCCAGAATCACTCCCAGAACCCGGGCCATTCTCCCGGTGCATTTCGCCGGTTGGCCATGTGATATGGATGCCCTCTGCGCCATTGCGAAGCGGCACGGTCTGAAGCTGATCGAAGATTGTGCTCACGCCATCGAGGCAGAGTACAAGGGCCGCAAGAGCGGCTCATTCGGAGACTTTGGCTGTTTCAGCTTTTATGTCACCAAAAATATCGTGACCGGTGAAGGCGGCATGGTCCTGACAAACCGTGAAGAGGACGCTGCCCGGATTAAGGTTTTGGCCCTGCACGGCATGACCAAAGATGCCTGGAAGCGGTTCAGTGACGAAGGATATAAACATTACCAGGTCGTAGAGCTTGGATTCAAATACAATATGATGGATATCCAGGCTGCAATCGGGATTCATCAACTGCAGCGCATTGAGCAGTACTGGCAGAAACGAAGAAAAATCTGGCAGCGGTATAACACGGCATTTCGCGGCTTGCCGATCGGTTTGCCGGGAAACCACGGACCGGAAATCCGGCATGCCTATCACCTCTATACGATCATGGTCGATAAAGCCCGCGCCGGTATCAGCCGCGATAGTTTTCTGAACGCCATGACCGCCCATAATATCGGTGTCGGCGTGCACTACCTGAGCATTCCCGAACATCCCTACTATCGAGAGACCTTTGGCTGGAAACCGGAAGATTACCCGAATGCCCTGCGCATTGGCCGCCAGACAGTCAGCCTGCCGCTCTCAGCCAAGCTGACGGATGAGGATGTCGAGGATGTGATCGAGGCGGTCAGGAGCTCTTTGAGTTGAGTCATTGGACTAACAGTATTGCTTTTGCTGGCCGGAACCAGATGAGAAACCTTAAGAATCTGGTGTTAGGCAGGCCGGTGATACTGCCTTCGCTCGGTTCAATGACCCTGGACCAGGATGATGTTGATCTTGCGCGGAATTGGTTGCAGAACCGTTCACAGTGGATGGACCCAGGACTTGTTACTCAATACGAGACTCGGTTTGCTCATTGGAACGGTTCAAAGCATGCTTTTGCCTTTATGGGTGGGCGAGTGGCTCTCAGCGCATGTATCCATGCGCTTGGGCTGCAACCCGGAGATGAGGTAATTCTGCCTGGCTATACCTGTGTTGTTGTTCCCAATGCATTTCATTATGCTGGAATCAAGGTAGTTTATTGCGACATTGAGCTCGATACCTATGGATTGGATGTTGCCCAAATTAAAAGCAAAATTACTGCCAAAACCCGTGCTATCTTACTGCATCACCTGTATGGCCTGGTTTGCCGAGACTATGAAGCTATTATCGAGTTGGCGAAACACCATGGGTTAAGAGTAATTGAAGATTGTGCACATTCAACAGGAGCAGAATATCGAGGGCGGAAAGTTGGTAATTGGGGCGATGCAGCCTTTTACAGTAGTGAACAATCAAAGGTTTTTACTACTATTCAAGGGGGAATAGCCGTTACTAATGATGAGAAAATTGCAGAAGGACTCAGGGAATATTATGATCAGGCCCCCTTGCCGGATGAGGATTGGCTAGACAAGCAACTGCATAATGTAATCTTGAACTATTATCGATTCAAGCATCCTCATCGCTGGTGGCGTGGAGATCTGATCAACATAAGATATGGTGACAAATCCCTTGTCTCTACCACCTGTGAGGAAGAGCAAGGGATTTGTCCCGGTCACTACGGACGGAAAATGATAGCGCCTATCGCTGCCATTGGGATTAACCAACTTAAAAAAATTGACCACTATAACGAGCGGAGACGACAGACCGCAAAGAGGTGGGATCAATGGTGTATGGCGAGAGGATACAAGCAGCCAGTGGTAATCGATGGTTCGGTTCCGGTTTATCTGCGCTACCCGGTATTAGTTGAACCAGAAAAGAAGCAAGATCCATTATGGGCTGTTAAGGAACTCGGTGTTAACATTGGGGTCTGGTTTGTTACCAATATCCATCCTGCACAGCGGGTGGTAGAAGGGTGTCCGAATGCGAATTTGGCTGTGAAGCAGTGTATAAATTTTCCGTGCCTGATCGAATAATGTTAAAACGGATTGTGCGCTTTTTGTTTAAATGCCTTGAATTTGCTTACCAGCTTTTTGGGGGAGCAATAAGAGGTAATGATTCCGCGGCCGCGTCATTTGTTAGGAAGAAGGTGTACGGTAGTACATGTGAGATTGATACTAACGTTTTTATAAAGAATAAACGCAATTTTATAACTGGCTCTGGCTGCTGTCTCTATCATTCGTGCTATATTTTAAATAACAATGGTAAGTTTACCATGGGCAATAATTCGCACCTAGGTGCTTTTTGCTATGTAAATGTGTGCTTTGGAACGGTAACTATAGGTGATGATGTCGCTATTGGTCCGGGGACAAAAATAATTGCTTACTCTAATCATTATCAGTATGGAAAGAAAATCACGGAGGTAAGAATCACCGAGGATGTTACCATTGGAAACAATGTCTTTATTGGAGCAAATTGTATTATTCTCCCGGGAACGATTATTCCTGATAATACCATTGTTGGTGCTGGCTCTGTAGTGAAAGGTAAACTGGAGTCAAACTCCATATATGGCGGTGTTCCCTGTAAAAGGATAAAAACTGGCTGGTATGAATAATTTTAACTTTCTCATAAATGATATTAACCACAGGATTGCGCAGTCCCTTCCTTATAAAGGTCGTGTGATTGACCTTGGATGCGGTACAGCACCTTATAAGAAATACATATTAAAAGTAGCCGATAAGTATATTGGTGTAGATTGGAAAAGTAGCTTTCATGACCAAAGTAATGTCGATGTATTCTGTGATCTTTCCAAGCAATTCCCTTTCGAAGACAATTGTGCCGACACGATTGTATCCTTTCAGGTTATAGAGCATTTGCCGGAACCAGGCTCTTTTCTAGCCGAATGCTACCGAATCCTACGGCCGGGGGGCAGGTTATTTTTTACCGCGCCATTTATGTGGCATATTCATGAAGCGCCTTATGACTACTATCGGTATACCAGGTATGGATTTATTCATTTACTTGAAAAGAGTGGATTCGTTAACATTAAGGTGCATGAAAATACGGGATTTTGGCAGATGTGGGTACTTAAATTCAACTATCATACAAGTCACTTTACCCACGGACTGCTTAAGTACTTATTAATTCCAATCTGGTATATAGGGCAGATCATATCTCCAATCCTAGACAAATATGATAGCCATCCGCAGGAAACTGCCAGCTATACTGCTTTTGCGAGTAAGCCTTAATGTCTCTTAAACGGTCCGCTGTTTCTGGAGTCAAATGGATGGGCATGTCCAAGGCTCTGGCTACTGGTGCTGATTTCCTCAAGCTGGCTATTTTGGCTCGTTTATTGACCCCATCGGATTTTGGTCTGATGGGTATGATAAGGGTAATCATTGGCTTCGCGCAGGCCTTCAGTGATATGGGTTTTAGTAATGCTATTATCTACAGGCAAGATGCTAATCAGGATCAGCTTTCCACAATCTACTGGCTCAGTATATTGACCGGCGTGTTAGTGTTTGCTCTGGTGTGGGTGGCAACACCGCTCTTGGTTTATTTTTATCATGAGCCCAGACTGAGGGATTTACTCTTTTGGGCAGCGTTAAGTTTTATCATTACTTCCATTGGTAATCAATTCCAGGTTTTGCTACAGAAGGAATTGCACTTTAATTGCTTGGCTGGGATAGAGGTAACAGCAGTCATCATTGGGGCTACTATTGCGGTCGTATCGGCTGTAGCTGGTCAGGGTGTCTTTTCGCTTATTTGGGGTCAATTAGCCTCGGCTGGTTCAATGGCTCTCTTGCTGACAGTGTTTGGAAGTAAGACGTGGCGCCCTCATCTACATTTTAAACGAGATGATTTAAAAGGCTATATGAGCTTTGGCCTTTATCAAATGGGTGAACGGGCAGTAAATTACTACACCGCCAATGTAGACTATTTGATAATTGGCCGGTTTTTAGGAGCTGATATCCTCGGAATTTATACTATAGCCTATGAGCTGGTGGTTAGACCTATTTCAACCATAAATCCAGTTGTGACTCGTGTCGCCTTTCCTCTCTTTGCCAAGAAGCAGGCAGACAATGCAGCCTTACGTCGGGGCTACCTTGAAGTAATCAGGCTGCTCGCTTTTATTATCTTTCCTCTCTTGATAGGACTAGGAGTGACTGCTCCCTTGGCCATACCCGTATTTTTCGGGAAACGCTGGGTGTCAGCTATTCACCTCGTTCAAATTTTAGTAATACTCGGGATGCTAAAGTCCATAGAGAATCCAATAGGTTCTATTCTATTGGCCAAAGGACGGGCAGATATAGGATTTGGTATGAATGCCTTTTGTGCCGCAGTGAATACTTGCGTATTTTGGTTTGTAGTGCGGTATGGCGTATATGCTATGGCTTGGGCAGAAGTTGCTTTATGCTTGGTTTACTTTATAGTTGGCTTAACGATTTTGTATTTTATCATCGGACTTGGCCAGTCTGAATATTTTGCTGCTTTAATCAAACCAACAGTGGCAAGTTCAGCTATGGGTGCAATTGTGTTTAATGCTTATTTTTTACTTTCTAGGTTGGCTTTGAGCAGATCCATCCTGCTGCTTGGGTTGGTTATGCTCGGCATGACGGTGTTCGGATTATTGATGTCAGTTTTTGAGCGCAATTACTTAGTAGGGGTATGGAATTTAGTGACTAACAGGAAACAGGAGATACACTGATGCCAGGGCTGGTAGGATTTGCGATTCTCCATAGTAAACGGATGATGAATCCGATTGGCCAGGTCGATCCCAAGAAGGTGCTTTACAAGATGCAGGATTTAATCACTCATGAGGATTTCTATAAAAGAGATGAACTCTTTTATGACGGTTATCTCGGTGCAACGCGGTCTCATATCAATATTATTCAAAAAGAATCTCAGCCTTATTGCCGTGATGGTATCTACATATGGCTGGATGGAGAGTTTTATAATCGAGAAGAAATATCCAGGCGGCACCGGATCACCGCAAAGACTGACCTTGAGTTACTTCATGTACTTTTTAGGCAAGAAAGCACTTTCTCTTTCCTTAAAGGAATAGATGGTATTTTTTCAGCTATTGTTTATGACTCACTTCAGCAGAAGGTATATTTGATAGCTGATCGCTATGGATTGCGGCATTTATATTGGACTGTATATCGGGGGTGCCTTGCTTGGAGTACAGAAATAAAAGCCATAACAGCAATACCTGGCTTTGAACCAAAAGTTGATCATCGGGCTATGAAAGAATTTTTAGGCATCGGCTATATGCTGGAGAACCGTACTTGGTTTGAGCAAATTGAATTGCTGCCATCAGGGACTGTCCTGGCTTGGGATATTAAGAATGGAGATATCTGTAGCAAACATCGCTACTGGTGGTGGGATGAAATTAAACCTATGACCGGAAAGATTAATGAAGATGATGTCGCGAGGGAATTAGGGCGACTTCTGGTCGATGCGGTTGAGAGGCGATGCTATAGAGGGGATCGCGTTGGATTAACGTTGAGTGGTGGGTTAGACTCGAGGGCATTGTTGGCTGCTATGCCAGATCAGGGGAATCAAATCCATGCAGTTACCTTTGGCAGAGCAGGCTGTGATGATGTGCGGATTGCAGCCTTGGCCGCCAAGGTCAAGGGTGCTGTACACCATAATATTGAATTAAATAGTACCAATTGGCTAATGCCACGCCTTGCTGGAATATGGTGGACTGATGGGCAGTTGAGCCTTATGCATATGCACGGTATAGAAGCAAGAAGTATGATTAGAAATATATTCCAGGTAAATCTTAATGGGTTTGCTGGTGACCTTATCTTGGGTGGAAGTTATCTCAAAGATAGAAGGTTCTTATCTGTCAATAATGATAGAAATCTGATCGCCAGTATTATGGATTGTGATCCTTCTCTTATTGAGAATTTTCCTCAATATTCACCATTAGGTAAATTTGATTTTTATTTCCTTCAAAATAGGGTTAGAAGGTTCACTTTCTGTGGAACGAAACATTGGCTGACCTCCGTGGAGCAAAGAAAACCATTTTATGATAATAAACTTATCGAGTTGGTCTATTCTTTGCCAGATGCAATGAGGTTTAACAGTCACATCTACAGGCTTATGCTCCTTAAAACATTTCCTGACTTTTATCAAAGGATTCCGTGGCAAAGAACGGGTGTTCCTATCAGTAGGTCCGCCTCAATGGTGGAAGCGGTCACACTCCTTCGTAAAACCAGGAATAAGGTTCAGCGGAAATTGAGTTCGCTTGGTATTCAATGTAATAACCTTATTAATTATACAGACTATCCAAATTGGTTACGGCAAGAGCCAGCCCGCTCTTTTTTTGATAAGGTTCTAAATAGCCCATCAGCGATATATCCTGCCTACATTTCAAAGGAACAAGTATATGATAAGTTGGCAAGACATCAGCATGGCGAAGATCATGCTGAGATGTTGTGTCGATATGCAACCTTTGAAATTTGGCTGCAACAGATATATGAAAATCACCATAGACCGGGTAATGAGGCGATTTGTGAATTAACTGCTTGTTAATGCATTTGGAAGTTGAGTCACTTGAAAAGGCTGTGACTCAATCCTCAATTCAACCAGAGAGACTTCCCAAGGCCACAATAAATAAAGCACAACAACTAAAAAGGTAATAGTTTATGAAAGCATTACATTTGGTAACCATGTATTTACCCCTTACTGAGGGGTGGATATATTCTCAGATAGCAGACCAAAATTCATTGACCAGCACCGTAGGAGCCATCCATCGGTCTGATATTGATTACTATCCATTTCCCGACACCCATGTATTTACTGATCAGTGGCCGATTTTTAAAAGAGGAAAAATGAGGAAGCTATTGTACAAGTTTCCCCAAATTGCTATTTATTGGCTTAAGCATAAGTTAAAACAAGGTTCTTTTGACCTTTTGCACTGCCATTTCGGCGACTTAGGATTTTATGCCCTCCCTTTGAAAAAATATTTACAGATTCCCATGGTCACCATGTTTTATGGATATGATGCAACGCAACTCCCTGCTCAAAAACCGATCTGGCGTAAACGGTATTTAGAATTGTTCCAGCATGGGGAAATATTTTTGGTCGAAGGAAACCATATGAAAAAAACCTTGATGAAACTGGGATGCCCCGAAGAGAAGATCAAAATTTTTCATCTTGGGGTTGACCTCCAAGGTATTCCTTCACAAGCAAAGTATGTTCAGAAAGGGGAAACACTGAAGCTGCTGGCAGCGGGCGCCTTTCGTGAGAAAAAGGGGCTGCCTTATGCAATTGAAGCATTTGCCCAAGCTAAGCAAGAATGCGAAGACATGACGCTTACCGTAATAGGCGACTCTCCTGGAGGCGATCGGGAAGAAAGGGAAAAGGAAAGAATTTTACAGGTTGTAAGTCACTATAATATATCAGATTCTGTAACTTTCCTTGGGTTCCAGCCACATCAAAGGTTCATTGAAGAGTTACAAAAGCATCATCTATTCATCTCTCCGAGCGTTGTAGCCGAAGATGGAGACACAGAGGGTGGATCACCCGTATCCATCACTGAGGCATCCGCTGCTAGTCTCCCGATAATCAGTACTTATCACTGCGATATCCCTGAAGTAGTACTCCATGAGAGTACAGGACTTTTAGTAAAGGAGAAAGATATTAACGGACTTAAAGAAAGCATATTATACTTTGCAAGTCACAGAGACAAGGTTAATACTTTCGGTTTGAACGGCCGCCAGCATATAGCTGACGAGTATAACCTCAGTAAACAACTCATCAAATTACAGAGTATTTACAAGGATCTTCTGAGAAAAGAAAGTATGACATACAACTGATCCTGATGAATATAGATGAGAAATTATCTACCATGCCCTATTGGCAACATTTCCGAACAGGAATCTAACTTTAGAGAAGATGTTATAAGAGAGGAATGAATGCTGGAATGAAAATACTTTTTCTCTATGAAACTATCACTGACCCGCTTTATGAGCTTGGCTCCCAAAACCACAATGCTCGTGTGCAGGAGTCTTTTCGAAAGATAGGACACGATGTTGTTCTTCTCGACGACTCTCACGACAATAGTAACGGAAAGGTTGCCTCGTATAGAAATTTATATCAGAGAATCATAAAAAGGTATCTACCGGAACAATTAGCTGTTATCCCCCGCGACATTTATGATATTTATAGAGACAAGGTAATATATAGAAAAAAAGTCGAGAGTTTTGTGGAAAAAAACCAACCTGAGATGATATTCGAACGATTTACTCCTATGCATACGGCTGGCTTGGAAGTAGCTAAGAGAAAAAAAATCCCTATAATAATGGAAGTCCACTCCCCCTGGGAAGAGGTAGGAGAGTATTTTTCTACTGAAAGTCTTCCGTGGTACTCAAAGAATGTGTATAAAAACGCTTTACTTGGGGCAGACGCTATTATCGTAGTGTCGAGTTCGATGAAAAAATATCTCTGTGACAGGTGGGGAGCTTGTGAAGACAAGATTCATGTGATACCCAATGCTGTGGATCAGGAATTTTTTCACCCGGTAATACCCGGTAAGATTGAAAAGATAAAAGATAAATATCATTTGCATGGGAAAAAAATAATTGGTTTCATTGGTAGCATGGCGCCATATCATGGTCTTAATTATCTTATTGAGGCTTCCAAAGAGGTAGTTCAGCAAGAAAAAAATGTTATTTTCTTGCTGATTGGGTCTTTCAGAAAGGAGGAGGCTAAAAAAGCGGTCCTGGATGAAATTGATAATTACGGATTGCAGGATTATTTTCTCTTTACGGGAAAAGTAAATTACCTTGATATCCCCTCTTATATTGATTGTATGGACATTTGTGTTCTGCCATCAGGCAATAATTGGTATGGCTCCCCTATCAAACTATTTGAGTATGGGGCACGAGGCAAACTGGTAATTGCAGGGCGACTATCGCCTATCGAAGATGTCATTGAGGATAGCCGGGAGGGTATTCTTTTTGATCCAAAGAGTCCGAAAGATTTGGCCAGGAAAATACTGTATGCACTGAGGGAACACGACAACATCAAAGATATGGGCTTACAGCTTCAGAGGAAAATATCAGCTAACCATACATGGGCGCATAATGCGAGCCGGATCCAATCTATTGCTAACGGGTTGATGAGACGAGATCATTGACCGTTACCGTAAAGGGTCCTTTCGTTCGTATGCGGAAAATTAAACAGGATCATCAAATAAATTAAATTAGTGAGAGTATACTAATGATACATATTCTTCATGTCGTAGGTGCCCGTCCTAATTTTATGAAAGCGGCTCCGGTCATAGCCGCTTTGGATCAATATAACGGTTTTCGGCAGACATTGGTTCATACCGGTCAGCATTATGATACCAACATGTCAGACATTTTCTTTCATCAATTAGGGATTCCGAAGGCCGACTTTAATCTGGAGGTTGGTTCAGGGTCTCATGCCCAGCAGACATCCCAGATTATCTGCCGCTTTGAGCCGGTAGTGCTTGAGCAAAAGCCCGATCTCGTTCTGGTCTATGGTGACGTTAATTCTACTGTGTCTGCGGCCATAGTCTGCACAAAGATCGGCATTCCCGTAGGGCATGTGGAGGCAGGCCTGCGTTCATTCGACCGCACGATGCCGGAGGAAATCAACCGCTTGCTCACGGATCAAATGGCTGATCTGCTTTTTACCTCGTCGATAGATGGTAACGAAAACCTGAGACGGGAAGGCATTGATGATAAAAAAGTCCATCTGGTGGGTAATGTCATGATTGATACATTGATTCGCTTGCTGCCGAAAGCAGATGATGAGATATTCAAGTGGCTGACAGGAAATGGACAAAGCCCAACGGCAGCCAGCGAAAAGAGTTGGCTACATGAACTTATCAATGGCCCCTATGCTCTGGTCACTCTGCATCGTCCCTCGAATGTTGATGATCCTGTCATGCTGCGGAAAATTATCCTGACCCTTAGTGAGATCAGTCACTCCGTGCCGGTTATTTTCCCTATCCATCCCCGCACCCGGCAAAGACTTCAGGGCTTACAACTCGATCTCGACTATGAACAGTTTAAGCTGATCGAGCCGATCGGCTATCTTGAGTTTCTTGCCTTGCAGCGCCGGGCAAAGGTAATCATTACCGACTCAGGGGGCATCCAGGAAGAGACAACTTTTCTGGGCATCCCCTGCCTGACTGTGCGGGAGAATACCGAGCGTCCGGTTACTATCACAACAGGCACCAATATCCTGGTAGGGCAGGATATGAAGCGGCTTAAGGAAGAGGTGGAAAGATTGCTGGCCGGAGCAGGGGGAAAAGGTACAATACCTCCCTTATGGGATGGTAAAGCAAGTGAGCGCATTGCGATGGTTTTAAAAGAATGGCTGTGCTCCGCTTAACCAATGGAGATTAGAGGGGTCGGAGGGCGTTTTTTCATAGTTGTTGCCCGAAAATTAATAAAGTACACTCTTATTTGGCTAACTTCACAAACTATCACGAAAACTATGATCCAAATACAAGACTTAGTTTATAAAAAAAATTATAGCTCTCTTGTTTTTATTTTGATGGCTATAGGAGGAATATTAGTTGGTAATTTCCTTGCAAAATATCCATTAACCACAGTAGTCTTTTTAGGAATATTGATTGTGATGGTGTATTTTATTTTACACCCCAGGAGGATATCAGTTTATTACTTATCCTTTTTTATTGTGTACTGTATTGTTTCCGGGAATTTGACTTTTCCCACCCTTTTTTTTATAGGCTCCATTGGAATTTATCCTCATGATTTCTTCATTGCAGGAATACTAAGCCTTAATTTATTTTATTTTATAAGAGTAATTTTTTTTAATGTAAAATACAAACTTAATATTGAATCATTTTTTATTATTGCCTTTTTAGGTTATTTAATATTTCTATTTTTAATGCCTTTACTCCAAAAAAGCGGGCTTCACGAAGGTGCTGGTAATGAAACTCGTTTTATTATCCTCTATTCGACCTTCTTTACAGCAAGTTTTTTTCTCAGGGACCAGAAAGATTGCCTCTCTTTACTTTGGGTATGTTTCTTAGGGGTTATGCTTTATTGCATTATTTACCTTAGTATGTATTTCTGGCCTGGTAATCCTTTGAGAGCTTTTCTTCCTGATTATGGCTATGCCGACTATAGACTATCTTATGCTTCCAAGAGTATACCTACTTTGTTCCCGTTCTTTCTTTCGGCAATTTTCCTCCAGTCAAAGATAATTAATAAGAAAATAGTATATCTAGGTTTTCTTTTATCACTATCCTATATATTCTTATCCCTATCCAGAGCGACATGGTTAGTTTTAATGTTTTTAGTTCCTCTGCAAATTATGTTTATAAAAAGAAAATCAATTAGGTTTTCATTTTTAAAAAGCCTTAAAAAGTTATTCATTATAGGATTCATCATATCTTTTTTGGTACATATCCCTTTTCTCATAAATAATAGCTATTCTGTCGTTCTCAAGGACAGGTTTTTTTCTGCAATCAGGGTTCTAAACATGAACTTAGATGATATATTAACAAGCAACGATAGTACTTATTCCAGATGGATCTCATACCAATTAATTTGGGAAAATATTAAAGAGTCGCCGATATTCGGCAAAGGGTTGGGAGCATTCATTTCTCGAGGTCAAAGTTTTAAATTTCAGCATGCTTTTTTAAATAAAGTTGATTCAACATATCTTGTTTACTGGTTTAAGGGAGGAGTCATCTGGTTAGCAATTTTTATTGCTATGATTCTATCCATTATGAAAAAATCCTATAGTAATATGAAAAATGCAAATAACGAGGTAGAATTACTCCTTGCAGTATCTATATTTTTCGGTCTGTTGAATACTGTGATCATAGCAGGTCAAGATTTGATTTTATTTTATGGTTTGCAGATTAATTCTATAGCGGTCCTTTTCGCTATTGTGGTTCAATGGGACGAAATATTTAAAGAGAATCGTAAGGTAACATTTGTAAATACCTATTTAGATGGACAATCCTGCCAACGATACTCATAAATAGTAATATTCATGCCTCCCATACTCCTCGCCAATAAATTCTTTTACCTCAATGGTGGCTCGGAAACCGTTTTCTTCCAGGAGCGTGACTTCCTCAAGCAAAAAGGGTTCAAAGTCATCGATTTTTCAATGCAGCACCCCAAAAACCTTGAGTCGGAATACGCTGATTTTTTCGTCTCCAATGTAGATTACAATACAGCCGCTCGTGGCTTCCGCCACCGGGCAAAGATTGCCAGGGATTTCATCTCAAATCCTGAAGCGATACGGAAAATACAAACCCTTGCCGCACAAGAGCGCCCGGCGCTGGCTCACCTGCACAACATTTACCACCAGCTCACTCCCTCGATTATCCCTGCCCTCCGCGAAAGCGGGGTAAAGGTAATTCTGACCCTGCATGATTATAAGCTGGTGTGTCCCTCCTATCTCATGATAAGTAACGAAGCCATTTGTGACCACTGTCAGGGGCAGTACTTTTGGAAGGCTGTGAAAAACAGGTGCCTGGATGGCTCCCTTTTTAAGAGTTTGATATTGAGTTGTGAGGCTTACTGGCACGCATGGGCAAAGAGCTATGAGGCAGTAGACCTTTTCCTTTCTCCCAGCCGGTTTTTAGCTGATCTGGTCAGTCAGAACCGGCTCAAGGGGCAAAAGGTTTTCGTACTTCATAATGGGATCGATCTTCAACGGTATTCACCGAGCGGGAAAGATGAAGGATATATTCTCTACTTCGGGCGGTTGTCGAGAGAGAAGGGAATTGAAACTTTACTCAAGGCATACACCCAATTTCTCTCATCCTCCTTCCCCATCAGGATTATCGGAACCGGCCCTCTGGAAAGTGCGCTGAGATCAGAATACCGGAACGTTGAATTCTGCGGGTACAAGGCTGGTGAAGAGTTGAGAAGGTATATTGATGAGTCTTCCTTTGTAGTTGTGCCTTCTGAATGGAATGAAAACTGCTCTATGGTGGTTCTGGAATCTATGGCTATGGGAAAGCCTGTTATTGGTTCGCGGATAGGAGGGATTCCCGAACAGATCGAGGATGGAGAGACGGGATACCTGTTTAGCATGGGGAACATTGAGGAACTGGCGGCCAAAATGGAGGATTTGATTACTCACCCGCAGTTGCGGCGGGAAATGGGGTATAAGGCCAGAAAGAAGGTTGAGCGGGAATACTCCCTCACCCGGCATTGCTCGGAACTATTGAAGATCTATGATCAGGTTCTTGGAGGGAATTTATCCGACAAGAGGCAGGATGAGGAAAGTTCAGTAAGAAATCAAGGCGTTCAGATATGAAAAAAATAGAGCTTAGCAGTCATGCCGTATTAAAAGTAGAAATATTAAAAAAACATGGTATTATAATTGATGAGGATTTTGTGAATGAGGTGATAATTTCGCCGGATAAAATCGATAGGGGATATAAAGGGAGATTAATTGCTCAGAAGGAATTAGATAAAGAGCATGTTTTGAGAGTTGTTTATGAGAATAAGCCGGAGCATATTTTAGTAATAACTCTGTACCCCGGCAAAAAGGAACGATATGAGAAAGATTAGATATAGCAAGGACGTAGATGCCCTCCTGATAGAATTATCCGATAAACCCATTGATCATGCCGAGGAATCGGGACGGTTTATTCTTCACCTCACTAAGGATGGAGAGCCAGTGCTTTTAGAAATTTTAGATGCAAAAGAGTTTGTGATCAATTCTTTTACGAGCGTGGTAGAAGAGAGAGAAGTAGCTATTTCCTGACTCTGTGCTGGCTGGTCGAGCATGCTTACAAGAAAAGTGCACAATCAGGGATCGCCCTTCGGGTAGCCTTTGGAATGCGGGCAGCAGCCGTAGTTATCGTGGAAGCGGCTTCCATCCGCTTGAATAAGGCCAGGGGGATGGGCTTGAGTTTTAATCCCGAACAGTGAATTTCTCTCTTGATATAGAGGTAAAAATAGATTAAAGTGATGAAAGATGATAAAAAATAATCGTTTTAAAAAGCAAAATTCAATGAATAAACAAAGAACTATGACCACATCAGAAACTATGGAGTGCTTGCAAACTTCTAAGCCTGCTCTTTTGAAAATGGTTCATCAGGGTAAGATAAGAGCAAATAAGGCAGGACGTGAATACCGTTTTTTAAAATCTGAGTTAGACCGATTTCTTTTAGGCGAAATCGAACCATTAAATGCTGCATCGAAATGATACCTAAGATCACATTCCCAAAAGAAATGGCTAAAAAGGTAGTCAAGAAAGTATCGCTGGAAGTAATCTATGAGGTACTTGAAGAGCGAAGCGCGGAAATCAAGGCGGATGTAGCTGAATTAAAAACAGATGTAAGGGAGCTTAAGCAAAAGCGGGAAGAGGATTTCCGGTGCCTGAACCAAAAGATTGATACTGAAATCGGACAGGTAAGGCAGGAAATCGGACAACTGAACCAAAAGATTGATACTCAGATCGGGGGAGTAAGACAAGAGATAGGCCAGTTGAACCAAAAGATTGACACTGGAATCGGACAGGTAAGGCAGGAAATCGGCCAGTTGAACCAAAAGATTGATACTGAAATCGGACAGGTAAACCAGCGAATTGATACCCTTGGACAAAGAGTTGACAACTCAGGTACTCAATTAAATCAAAGAATGGATACCATCATACAGATGCTCATAGATATGAACCGGCAGTTAGTTGAAATAGCCAAACAGAAAAGCTAGTCGGTCCCGGAAGGTGTCGTTACCACCATTCCGAGACCTGGCCTGCTCGACATGAGACTGTCGATACGGCGTATACACATCATTGCCCAAGAGCAAGAGAAGGGCAAAGGAAAATCCTTTCCCATCAAAACACACCAAAACGCACTATTTTCTCTGGGCGGATATTCCCTGAGGCCCTGGTTGGCAATACCAGCAGTGACACACACAGGGTGAGAGGTGTCGGGCCTATCCCATAAGCCAGGGCTGAAACCTGGATAAGTTATTGAGGGATATCCCAATTATTACACTACCCAAGGTGGATTCTCTCATTCACCCTTACCCAGCATCCCCTGCCACAGAGGCTCCCTGCCTCAAGAGCATTTTCATTTGCATGAGGCTACTTACCAAAAAGCCCCCTCACCCCAGCCCTCTCCCCAAAGGGGCGAGGGAGAATTGTAGCCCTCTGAGCGGAGCGAGGGAGAAAAACATCTTCCTGAGCTCAATATCTCCTGGGCGAGAATTCCATCATAAAGCGAAAGCCCCCCATAATCCACAGAGAGACACAAGGAGCAGAGTACATACATGGAAGCCTGTATTATTGTGACCTATCGATGTAACGCAAAGTGCTATATGTGCAATACCTGGCAGTACCCGACCAGGCAGGAAGCCGAGATTACGCCGGACATCATGGCCAGGATCCCTTCCGGCTTGAAATTTCTCAACATCACCGGCGGCGAGCCGTTTCTGCGAAAAGATCTGGAGGAAATTATCAAGACTGTTCTTCCCAAAACCGCCCGTCTGGTAATCAGCACCAACGGGTATTTCACTGACAGGATACTGTCCCTGGCTGAAAAATACGGCAACCGTATTGGCATCCGTATCTCTATAGAAGGGCTGCCTGCGGCCAATGACGAGCTTCGCGGGATCAGGGATGGCTTCGATCATGGGCTGCGAACGCTCCTGTGCCTGCATGATATGGGAATGAAAGATATTGGATTTGGCATTACGGTCTCGGACAGGAATGCCAGGGACATGAAGGAGCTTTACCGGCTGGCCAAGGCCATGAGAATAGAGTTTGCTACTGCGGCGACCCATAATTCCTACTACTTCCACAAGAAAGACAACGGATTCCAGGATCCGGAAATGGTTGCCGGTGAATTTGAATGGCTGGCTGAGCAGATGCTGAAATCACGGAGAGTCAAGGAATGGTTCCGGGCATATTTTAACACCGGCCTGGCCAATTATGTCAGGGGCGGAAAACGCTTTCTTCCCTGTGAAGTGGGCACCGATGTATTTTTCCTGGACCCTTGCGGGGATATCCTGCCGTGTAATGGTCTCGATGAGCCTTTGTCGATGGGCAATCTGAAAGAGCAGTCTTTCGAGGAGATATGGCATGGCAGGAGAGCGGAGGAAGTCAGGGCCAGTATCAGGAACTGCCAGAAGAACTGCTGGATGATCGGAAGTGCAGCCCCGGCCATGAAGAAGCGGATCGGGATTCCCCTCCAGTGGATTATCAGAAAAAAACTCCATCTGTCCACAAGTCACGCCCCCCAGAAGGCGCATGAATGTTGAGTGGTAACGATAAATTGAAAATCCTGGTGTTGGGCACCCGCGGGATACCGGGCATCCAGGGAGGGGTTGAGCGCCACTGCGAGCAGCTTTACCCCAGAATCGCTGCCAGAGGCCACTCGGTTTTTCTCTGTACGAGAACGCCCTATGTGAAAGACAAGACACCTTTCTATAAGGGTATCAACTTAATCCATTGCTATGCTCCCAGAAATAAAAGCCTGGAAGCGATCACTCACACCTTCATCGGGTTGATGAGGGCGCGGCTGATTTCGCCTGACGTCGTCCATATTCATGCTATCGGGCCATCGCTTCTGACTCCGGTGGCCAGGCTGCTCGGCCTGCGGGTGGTTGTGACCAATCATGGCCCGGATTATGACCGGCAAAAATGGGGGAAGGGAGCAAAGTTTATTTTGAAGCTCGGAGAGAAATTGGGAGGGCTGTATGCTGATGAAGTGATTGTCATCTCCCGGGTGATTCAAAATATCATCCGCACCCGGTGCCATCGGGAGGCGGTTATCATTCCGAATGGGGTAGAGTTTCCTTCTCAGAGCAGCCGGACAGATTTTCTTGCCAAATGTGGCCTTTTTCCCGGTAACTATATTTTAACCGTGGGCAGGTTTGTCCCTGAAAAAGGCTTTCATGATCTTATCGACGCTTTCACGGGAAATTTCACCGATAACTTCGGCAACTTCGGGAGCGATTTCAAGCTGGTAATCGCAGGTGATGCCGATCATGAAACTCCCTATAGTGCATCCTTACGGGAGAAAGCCAGGCAGGATAAGCGGATCGTTCTTACCGGCTTTATAACCGGCGAGGAGCTCAACCAGATTTATCATCACGCCCGCTTGTTTGTACTGCCTTCCTATCATGAAGGGCTGCCCCTGGCCCTGCTCGAAGCGTTGAGCTACGGCCTGTCAGTGCTGGTGTCGGACATTCCGGCCCATAGGGAAATCGGGCTCAGCAGCCGCAGATACTTCCATCACGGGAATATTTCTGATTTGCGGGCAAAGATAAAGCTTCTCCTCAAAGAGCCCCTGCCGGAGGATGAGAAGCAGGCAATGATGCGGCAGATAGAAAAACGATACAATTGGGACCGAATAGCCGATCAAACGCTCGATGTCTACCGAAGAGCAATTAATGGAGGCCTTGTTTCGAAGGAAATACATCCCTGTTCCGACAAGAATACTATACGGATCTGAGTTTCCTTCCGGGATTATGGCCTGATGTGATTGGATTGTCTTTGAATTTTCTCATGAACAGACCCTGCTGAACATTTCCAGATAAATTATCCATTATCGAGCACGGTATACAAGAACAGTTACACCAGCCCATTACTAACTTATAGCGGTCACAGGGGCAGGTAAGGGGGGACACCGATAATGCTCAAGCACTACTCATACGGGATCAAGCGGGCGATCATGCTGGTCGATGTGATGATACTCCTGTTTGCCTATTACGTCTCGATCATGTTACGCTCTACCCTCCTGGGGGGTGTGGGCAACAGTCCGGGGTTTGAGAACCTGGTCTGGGTGCTGCTCGTTTCAGCTTTCATTGTCCCGTACAGCTTTTCGATGAACGGGGTATACGATTTTCACTACAAGACATTCTGGCAGTGCGCGAACAAGATATTGTTTTCACACCTCATTAATCTTATGGTTATCACTCTGATAGTCTACCTGCTGCGGGTTCAGCATTTCAGCCGCTTTTTCATGCTGGACTTTGTCCTGATCTCGGTGAGCCTGCAGTCGCTCTTTCGTATCTGCATCAAACGAAGGCTGACTGATCTTCGGCTTCGGGGGTACAATTACCGCCGGACATTGATTGTCGGCATGACCGAGGCGGCCCGCAGGATCACTTCGAGTATCGAACAGAATATTCACTGGGGTCTTCGGGTCGACGGCCTGATTAAAGAGGATGACAATGACGATGAAGGCAACTTCCCTCCAGCCCAAAAATATCCCATATTGGGCACGCTTGCGAATCTGAAGGAAATCCTGTTGCGGGAGGTGGTGGACAATGTCATTTTCTGCACCAGCCGGAAAGAGATTGCCGACCTGAAAGGCATTATCCTCGACATCGAGGCCATGGGCATATCTTCGCATGTGGCCATTGCCAATCCTGCGGTCAGGATTTCCAGCACGTTTTTAGGCAATATCGACGGGATACCCCTCATTACCTATTCTCCGGTCAAGCTCAGCCCCTTTGATCATATGGTGAAAAACATTGTTGACCTTGTGGGCGGGATTATGGGTTTTACGATTTTCCTCATCCTGTATCCGGTAATCGGGGCAGCCATCAAGCTTGAGTCCCGGGGGCCGGTGCTGTTCAAACAGAAGCGGATGGGAGAGAATGGCCGGATATTCACCCTGTATAAATTCCGGTCGATGTACCAGGATGCCGAGCGGCGCAAAGCGGAACTGATGGCCAAAAATCAGCTCCAGGGAGCGGTGTTCAAGATGGTGGATGACCCCCGGATCACCAGGGTCGGCAAGTTTTTGAGAAAATTCAGCCTGGATGAGTGGCCCCAGTTCATCAATGTCCTGAAACGGGAAATGTCGCTGATCGGCACCCGCCCTCCGACGCTGGATGAGGTGGAAAAGTATGACCTGTGGCATAAACGGCGGCTGTCCATGAAGCCCGGATTGACCGGACTGTGGCAGATCAGTGGGCGAAACACGATCACCAATTTTGACGAAATCGTCAAGCTGGACCTGAAATATATCGATAACTGGTCTTTGTGGTATGATTTCTACATTATGCTTAAAACCGTACTTGTCACCTTGAAGCGGGAAGGAGCATATTAACTGCTTGAGCTGGTTGAAGCAGAGTATTTGCCTGATGCTTGATTTCCGGAGGAGCCAAAGCCAGAGGGTTTTGGCTTTTTTCTTGCCGGTTCTGCTCTGGGTGGTACCGATTCTGCTCACCGTGGTGTTAGTTCTCTTCTCCGTGCTGCCACTTTTTCTCTTCATGCCTCCTGATAGTGTGGCCAAGACGGCTCAGTCGGCGATCCAGGCAGGAACGTCCCCGGCCCGGCAGTCAGAAATGTCTCTGGCACAGACAGGAACGTCCTTGGCACAGGAGGGCAATGTAAGTCACTTTAGGCTACTTACCAAGAAAGCCGCCCCTCACCTGCCACAGGGTCTCCCTGCCAGCCCTCTCCCCAGAGGGGCGAGGGAGAAAAACGCTGCCCCGGACTCAATATCCACCTTTAAGTTAATAACAGTGGCACAGGCAGGAGGAACGTCCCCGGCCCAGGCAGAGAGGGGACCCCTGACCCGGCCGGGAATGGTCCTGAACCAGGATTGGGAAGTCGCCGAAGCACCTGATCTTGACTATGCTGCCTATTGCTCGCAATGGCAAACGCTTGCCTGGAAAAGGATCGGCCGCCTGCCGCTTATTCAGCATTACCGGGAACCAAACCACTGCGCCTGGTACCGAAAAAAATTCTCCCTGGATAACCGCCTCCTGTCAGCGGAAGGAAAGGGAAAGTCCCTCCGGCTGACCTTTACCGATGTTCGCCACCTGGCCAGGATTTACCTGAACGGCAGGCTGGCAGGTGAGCATTTTGGCGGATACCTCCCCTTTTCCCTGGAGTGCGGCCACCTGCTGCAGACAGGGGAAAACGAGCTGGTAGTCGGTGTGCAGGACTGGACATCGGCCATCAGCGCAGAGGCCATCGGGGCAGGGAAATACCAGGGGCAGGGGCAAGGCTATGGGTCTTCCTCCGGGAACATCAATCCCCTGCGGGAAGCCCAGGGCATCCCGGCGGGTGATTATGCGGTGCCAAGCTATCCGGGATTTCCCGAACCGGGAACGATCATTGCCCCGATCGGCAGCAGTCACCGCAGGGCTGGAATCTGCGGCCAGGTGTATCTGGAAGCCATCCCCGATATTCGTATCGGGGAAGTGATCATCGAGCCGAAGCTTGACCAGCACAAGATCAGGGTGAAGGTCGGGATCGAGGCCAACCTCACAGGCGGCGGGCAGAGGGCAGCAAAGCCTGACGGGAAGGCGGACGAGAAGGGTGAAAATAACCATCACCCCCACCCAGCCTCCCTCCTCAAGGGGGAGGAGAGTAATGGAGGCTCACTCCTCAAGGGCAATGTCATTAACTTAGAGCAGCGATTTTCCTCCTCGCCCCGGCCCTCTCCCCTCAAGAGGGATAGTGAATGCTCCCATACAAGATGGGGAATATCCGAAAGGAAGCCATTGACTGTGACCTTTTGGTTGCGGGAGGTGGGGCTGTTGAATGAAGCCGGGGCAGGAAAACACCGGACCCCACAATACCGGAAAATCGGCCAGGCCACCGTCGAGCAGTTTGAGCAGAATCTGCAGGGTGAGCAGTATGTACAGGCTGCCGAAGGACAGACCTGGCTCATCTTCGAGGCAGAGCTTGAAAATGCGCAGCTCTGGGACCTCGATCACCCATTCCTGTACCAGATGAAAGTTACTCTTCAGGAAGGCACCGGCCAGGGGAAGTCTCTGGATGAGGGGAAATCGCCGAATCAGGGGAAAGGCGTTGCTGAGAACGTCATTGATGAGATGGAGGTCCGGTACGGATTGCGGGACTGGCGAACCGAAGGGCCGTATTTTATTCTGAATGGAGACAGGATCAATCTTAAGGCGGCATCCATCATTTACGACAACAGCCTGACGGAAGATGAGCTGAGGCGAAGGATTCATCATCTGAAGGAGGCTCATATCAATCACCTTCGTTTCCATAGTGAACCGCCGCCACCCTTCATACTGGATGTGTGCGATGAAGAAGGAATGCTGGTAACTGTGGAGTCGGCCATCTATGGATCATACGTGGGCAGATACGATACCTCATTTACCAGCGAATTCTGGCAGCATGCCAGAGAGCATTGGCAGGGGCTGGTCAGAAGAGACAGAAATCACCCCTGTGTCATCATCTGGTGCATCGAGAACGAAAGCGTGGAATACGATGCAGGCCGCGGCGGAGAGGTCCGGTTCATGGAGCTTGGCATGGAGGTCAGGCGGCTTGATCCCCAGCGGCCAATCATGTATGAAGGGGGTATGGATTGCTTTGGCCTGGGTGATATCATTAACCTGCATTACCCCCACGAATTTCCCTTCTGGAACTGCCTGCCGAATGACGCATGGTGGCTGGAGCAGGCAAAGGGAGGGGGAAGCCGGAAAGGAAAGAAAAAGGCTGCCCCGGCTGCAGGTGGTGAGGCGGTGGACCGGAGCGCCGTGGCCGGTGATGAGCCAATGGACCGGAGCTCCGTTATTGGGGAAGATACAGTGGGCGGCAATGCCATTGCAGGCGACGGGTCAGCGGTCTGGAATGCCAGAGCATATGACGTCTGCCTGCAGGAAGAGTGGCCAAAGCGGGATTGGGAGGGTAAAGGGATATACCTTGACTCCCTGTGGCGATGGCAGCCGGAGTACAGGTTCTGCTGGAAAAAAGATAAGCCGCTCTATCTGGGAGAAGAGCTTTACCTGCCAACCACCACACCTGACCCGTATACCATTTTAATCGGTGATGATGCATATACGAGTAAGGACTGGAGAGCGGATAAAGATCAGGGGCAAGGACAGATGGAGTCGCAGCAACGACACCAAGAGCAGCAGCAATGGCAACGGCAGGAGGAGCGGAAAGGAGCTGTCTGGCGGTATTACCTCGAGGCCTACCGGCAGGCAGGTGTCTCAGGGGTCTGTCCCTGGGTGATAACCGGCGAAGAGAGAAAGGATAACCCCTTGTATCGTGCCTGTCAGGAGAGTTTTCAGCCGGTTGCGGTTTTTATCAAAGAGCATAATAACCGATTCTGGGAGGATGAGGAAGTCACCAGGACTGTTACTGTCTGCAATGATGAACGAAGAGACAGAAGCAAAGGTTTTCCTCTGGAGTCCCTGCCTCTGAAGTATCTTTCCCCAGTTGGGGATAACCGGCAGGCTGGAGATGCCTTCATCCTGGAGTGGCAGGTAGTATCATCATCGCCAGCTTCGGATAGCGGGACAGATAAGAGCGGTATAGCCTGCATAGCCCAGGGCAGGCAAACCTTTCTTCTTCCTCCCGGGCACAGGAAGGCAACAGCCATGAGGTTCAAAATCCCCAAAGTCACCCAGCCAGGGCTTCAGCGGGAAAGATGGCAATTGCAGGTCAAGGTGAGCAAGAATGGACGGATACGGGATGAAAAGTCATGGGACATATGGGGATACCGGAAAGATGTGGGAAAAATTGCCAATACCCTTTGTGGGACGCCCATTTTCCTGTACGATCCGGATGGCACGACAGCCGAAGTTTTGACCAGGGCCGGAGTCAAGTATCAAAGGATAGAACCCGATGGTTCCCATTTCCCCCTTATCGAGAGGAAAGTTGATAATAACCATCCCCCCCACCCAACATCCCCCGCCACATCTGAAGCTGGCCTGTTGATTCTGGGCAGAAATGCCTTCTCCTGTCTGGAAGGGAAAAAGACATCGATCGGCGTCAAGCCCCCCTGGCAGGAGCAGATTGACCGCTTCGTAAGCCGGGGAGGGGTACTGATCGCCTTTGAGCAGGAATTTCTCCCTGCCTGGCTGCCTGGCGGGATTACGGCAAACGCTCTGCACCATTCAACTATGGCTTTCCCCGGACGATGCGGCCATCCCCTTCTCAATGAAGAAATGACGGCTGAAAACCTGCGGTTTTGGGGCAGCGATAATTTTATCTCGCGCTATGATCTTAACCTGCCGGAGTCCGGGAATTATCGGAGCATTGTGGATAGCGGCGGCATGGGAGGACTGATTTATTCCCCCCTTCTGGAAATCACCCGGCAGGAAGGGGCCATGATTTTTTGCCAGATGCTGGCCATAAAGAAATGGGAGCCCGAACCGATGGCCAGGGTGCTGTTAAAAAACATCCTGTCGTATGCGGCGGAAAAAGCACGCGCAAAAAGTAGCCCGTACCAGGTTGCCGCTCAGGAGCAGGAGAGGATAGAGACTCGATCCTCCAGGAGCGGGACGTCCTCCTCGATCAGGGTGGGCGGGATATTCGGCAGGGGCGAAAATATCATGGTGTTTGACGGCCAGGGCGCAAACTGGGAGCACTTTGGCCAGGACCGGGATGAAATCCTGGCCTTTGTCAAAGCAGGAGGAAAGGTTCTCCTGCGCGAAATCGATGAAGAGAGTATCCGGTGGGTGCAGAAGGTTCTGCCGGTCGATTTGAAAAAGATACAGCCGGAGGAGATGCCGGTAGGGGTAAGAGAAAGGGATGTGGCCGCCCCTGCAAACTGGCCGGGCAATTTCCGCGCCGTGTACTTGGCCCTTTACAACAGGGACGTATACTGGGTCGAGCCGCACTCGGAATTCCGGTACGATCGGGCTGACTTTGACCGGGGAATTGCAGATTATGCACTTGAGGTTCAGGATGCAACTAACGATGGGGATGGGGATATCGGAAACAGGGATTTTCGGGTGATCTCCTGGACCAGACCAAACGTCCTGATCGAGCTGGACTATGGCCAGGGATTTTTTCTGATCGATCAGGTAAAATGGCCCGCAGAATGGGCGCGGGGAGGATTTAACGAAGCAAGGGCAAAAAGATACGCATCCTCGGTCCTGCACTATCTTGGCGTGACAATGCAGGAGAAAAAAGCCCCGGCAGAGGAAATCCTCATTCAGGCGGAGAACATGAGCTGCCGCACACCCGGCCAACCCCTCATCAGATGCCGCAGCCATGACTACTGGACCCTGTGCAGCAATAATTATATCAGCGATACCGTATATTTTGGGGCTCCCGGCGAGTATGCCTTTACCGTCAGAGCCAAATGCCGACGGCCCGATTCACCGCCTGTCATGGTTTTGACGATAGACGGTTTAACTGCCGGCATGCAGGTTGTTCCCTCGCTCTCCTGGGACAGTTTCCGGTTTGCTGCCTGGGTGGAAGAGGGGGAACACGAGGTTTCTTTGAGCCTGGTGAATGCAGAGAATCCATATGGGGAAAAATATCTGTATGTGGACTGGCTCAGGATCGGAAATACACCTTAAAGGAAGGAAGTTTGCGTGAATTGCTGAAGAGGTAAGCTGCTTGTCGGATAGAATAATAAAATACGGCTTGATATTCCTGATTATTTACTGCCCGCTGGCCTTTGGGTCGGTGCACATTTTTTCTTTTACCCTGATGGAGATCGTGGTCCTTGGGCTCTGTCTGTGCTGGCTGATGCAGCAGCTCTTTCAGCGCAGGGTGATGAGGTCTGAATCCAGGGGAGGGGTGGTGTGCGGGGGCGGGAGAGAGCTTGCGGTACGCAAAAGTCCATTGAATTATTTTATTCTGTCATTCATCGGCCTGATCGTTATTCAATGCCTGCCCTGGCCTGCCTCGTGGGTGAAGATGGTTTCTCCGGGAACATACGGGCTTTACCGCCAGGCATGGGGGAAAGTGCCTGCTTTCATAACCCTGTCTATCTATCCTTACGGCTCGAAGATCGGTCTTTTTCAGGTCCTGGCCTATGCGGGAGCTTTTTTCCTGATCATCAACTGGGCGGACACAAAGGAGCGGATCAAGGCCCTGGCAGGCTCTTTTGTGCTGATCGGCTCCATCGAGGCAATCTATGGGCTCTTGATGTACCTGGGAAAGTATCATCGGATTTTCTGGTATGAAAAGATCTGGTACCGCGACAGTGTCACCGGCACCTATATTAACCGCAATCACCTGGCAGGGTTACTGGAAATGGCCATACCGATTGCCTTTGGGCTTCTTGTGGCCATCTCCGGCGGCGGGGGAGAGCGGGAGAATCAAAGAAGGGGAAAAGGCGGCGGGCCGGGCGGGATCAGGGGCTTTCTGCTGTCTTTGAATATCGACGATCATGAGCAGGCCAGAAAAGTGCTGCTGATCTTTCTCATGTCCATCATGACCCTGGCCCTTATGCTTTCCGGGTCCCGTGGCGGCATCCTTTCACTGGCAGCGGCCTTTATCGTTATGAGCACCCTCCTGTTTTTCCGGCGCAGGGGAAGGAAATATGCGCTGGCAGGACTGGCCATCGTGCTCATCGCTCTGGGATACGGGCTGATAACCGGCCTGAATACGACCATCAAACGGTTCGGGCAGATAAACGACGATGCTCAAACGAGGCTCCGCTATGCCAGTACATCTCTGGATATTGTGAGGGATTTTCCTCTGCTTGGTACCGGCTGGGGGACCTTTGGAGAAGCCTACCGGAGATATCAGGGGCCAAAGGACAGTTATCTGGTGATCGACCACGCACACCATGACTGGGTGGAATTGGGTGCCGAGATGGGCTGTATAGGACTTGGGATGGTGATTCTTTCCCTCCTGTTCTGCCTGGGACATTTTCTCTCTCTCTGGAAAAACAGGAAAAACAGTGTCAGCCTCGGAATCGGCCTTGGCGGTATCGGGGCCATCCTTTCCCTGGCCCTCCACAGTTTTACCGATTTTAACCTGCACATCCCGGCCAATGCCCTGCTCTTTGGCATGGCAGCGGGAATCACGCTGAGTGCGCTCACCTGCAACCGCCACTCCAGGAGAGAGGAAAGCACGGCCCCGCAAGATCAGCAGCGGATACAGAGGAAATCGGATAAGATGAGCCTGCATCTTCCCGGCTGGCTTCGCTGGCCGCTTGCCGTGCTCGGCACAGCGGGTTTTAGTCTGGCGGCAGTACTGGTGTGGAAGCCCTATCAGGCTGAAAAGGTTTTGCCTACTCTGCCCGACAGTACCCTGGGAAAAAGCAAAGAACCTGCTCTGGAGGAAGTTTGTACAGCGATTTCCCGGGAACCCGGCAATGCAGAGTACTTCTACCGGCTGGCTTTACTTTTGGAACAGAGCGAGCAACAGGGGGGCCAGCAGCAGCATGAGCGGCAGCAGGATGAATATGATCGGGCACTGGTTGACAGGGTGTTTGCTCAGTTGAAGGATGATGCGGCAAAACGCGGGGAAACAGGGGATGACCCCATATTTCTGGCCTTACGGAAAGCCATCTTGTTGAATCCGGCAAACCCTCACTACCATTTAAATATGGCCTGGCAGAAAGTCAGGCCCGAAAAGCTGATCGATGCGGACCAGCGTACCTTATCGTCCTTACTCGCTGAGGCCGAAGAGGGGTTTGGCCGGGCGGTGTATTTTATGCCGCAGTCGGCACAAATCAATCTTTCCGTAGGAAGCTACTGGCTCTGGAAGTCAAAAGTGGTGGAGGAGGAGACAGCCTATCTCCATGCTTTTGACCAGTTTGTCCGCTGCTTCCGGACAGCCTACAGGATCAACCCCGATTACAGGACGCAGATTCAGCAGATGGTCCGGCAATACTATCCGGTCGATGATATTCTGGCCAGAATTTTTTCGACGTGACAGGACAGGAATCGGTGTCTTCCGCCTGCTGGACATGGACACTCAGACCCGCGATTTCTTCCTCGCTGTGTCCCTCACAAGGCTCTTCCCTGCCGGAGGAAAGCAGGCTTATCGAAAGACCGCGCCGGTCCAGGATTAACAGCAGCGGCCAGAGGGCCATAGAGATAAGCATACCGGGCACATCCAGTGAGTGATTCCGATAGAATTGACCGGGCTCCATGATGATGCAATTGATTCCGATTATCACGTACAGGATGGCAAGAGCAGCTATAATGTTCATGGTATGCCTCTCAGATGGTGTTTTTATTATGATTGAGTTTACTTTTTATTATACAGCTTTTTGGGAATCCGGCCAAATAAATTTTTCACTCTTTTATGAAAAACCGCCTTCTCTTGTTGATCGTTCAATCGGGTAAAATGCAAAATCAGTACCAGCCAGGCTATTGAACAGAGTGAATATGTTCAGAGCCTGGGAGGTGGCAGAATACAGGGCTTCCCCCGGCAATCCCCCGATTCCCTCAACCTTCGCCCGGAAGCAGGGCATGACTCTTCCGGGGTCAGAAATTGAGCACGCTGATGCCCAGGACGTGCTCAAACGCTGCCGGAAGCCAAACCGGGCACTGCCGTGGTGCTCCGCTTCCCGTCGTCTGTTTCCTGCGGCTCTCTTTCAGCTTCAGCTATCAACGCTTGTATTTCCGCCTCACTGAGGACTTCCCGCTCGATCAGTAATCCGGCCAGTCTATCGAGTGTCCGGCGGTTTTCCCTGAGAATGCTCTCTGCCTGCCGCAAGGCGGCTTGCAGCAGGGCCTGTACTTCCTGATCGATAATTACCGCTGTGCGCTCACTGTAGTCCTTTTCCTGAGCAATCTCCTTGCCGAGAAACACATGCCCTTCCCCGTGCCGGAACGCTACCGGCCCCAGCCGCTCACTCATTCCCCAATGGCAGATCATGCGCCGGGCAAGCTGTGTGGCCTGCTTGAGGTCATTTTCTGCACCGGAGGTAACATCATTGAACACCAGCTTTTCAGCAGCCCTGCCCCCCAGGTTGATCACCAGCCGGTGCAGTAAATAGGATTGAAAATAGTTGTGCTGGTCCTCCTTGGGAAGCTGTTCGGTAACACCCAGCGAACGTCCCCGGGGAATGATGGTAACTTTATGGATGGGGTCCGAATCAGGGAAGGACTTGGCCACCAGGGTGTGCCCGGCCTCGTGGTAGGCGACAATCCTTTTTTCCTCTTCGTTGAGCAGATCCTCCCGCAAGCCCCCCAGAATAACCTTATCCTTGGCCTTTTCCAGATCTTCCATATATACCTGGTCCTTGTTCTGCCGGGCGGCATCTATGGCTGCCTCATTGACCATGTTCTCCAGATCCGCTCCCGAAAATCCGGGTGTCCCCTGGGCCAGAAGCTCCAGATTGACATCGGGAGCAAGCCGCACCTTTCGCGTGTGGACCTTTAGAATCTGCAATCTGCCTTCCCGGTGGGGCCGTTCGATAACCACCTGGCGATCGAACCTTCCCGGCCTGATCAGAGCAGGATCAAGAACATCCGGACGATTGGTGGCTGCAATAACCACCACCGAGTGATGCTCACCAAATCCATCCATCTCGGCCAGAATTTGATTCAGGGTCTGTTCCCGCTCATCCTGGCCGCCTCCCAGCCCCGCCCCCCGATATCGTCCTACCGAATCGATTTCATCAATGAACACAATGCTCGGAGCATTTTTCTTGGCCTTTCCGAATAAGTCCCTCACCCGCGATGCCCCGACTCCCACAAACATTTCAATGAACTGCGAGCCGGAAATGGAGTAAAAAGGAACATCGGCCTCTCCGGCCACAGCGCGGGCCATCAGGGTTTTCCCTGTCCCCGGCGGCCCCATCAAAAGCACCCCGCGCGGGATTTTCCCCCCTAACCGCTCATACCTTTTCGGCTCTTTCAAATAGGATACAATATCCATCAGCTCCTGCTTGGCATGGGTCAGGCCCGCCACATCGTTGAAGGTAATATTGCTCTTGGTCTTCTTATACAGACTGGCACCCGATTTGTTGAATCTGTTGAACAGGGCAGTCTGGCTGCTGTTCAGTTTCTTGCTGGTGTACCAGAAGAATCCGAGGATCAGAAACCAGGGCACGACAAAAATCATCAGGCTTAAAATCCATTCATTTCCCTTGTCTGTCCGGACCGTTGCTCCAGCCTTGATCAGCTCCCGCATCAGGTCCTGATCACCGAATTTTGGAATCCGGGTCGAAAAATACCGGAATCCCTTCTCATCGTCCACAGGCGGAGCTTTGGACAGGAAGATCGCCTGAAAAAACTCCCCGGTGATTATTTCATTCCGGGTTATAACCTCCTTAACGTTTCTTCTCGCCAGTTCCTCCTTGAATTCGCTGTAGGGGATTTCAAGATATTCCTTTTTCTGGCTTCCAAAGAGAAAAAGCTCATAGAAGATTATGGTTAATATGAAAATTACCAGAAGATGCTTCCAGATTCCTCCCCCTGGAGAGGATTTTCCTTTCTCGGGATCTTCCGGCTCATCGTTCCATCGGTCGTTTTCTGCTCTCATGGACTCTCTCCTGTGTACCTTGTGTCTGCTGTGTCTCTTGTGTTTCTTGTGTTTCTTGCGTCTCCTGCTCCCTTTTGATTGTGCATAGCTTAAACTCGGTTGATTTGGATTCCTGCTTGCATTCCTCCCTGTATTCCTGCTTTCACTTTTCGTCCCTATCTGGATATTTCGAGTATATTTCAAAAAATGATGTGAAAGATTCTCTTGTCTGGAAAAGGGCTCAGAATATCTGGCTAAAGTCACACTATCGGCCCTCTTATCAGTTCAACTATACTAAAATATACTAGAGGGAATTAACTTGCTATCATACCTTGCAAAGAGTTATTCTATAATTATAATTGATAATCTGCTTTTGTGCCTTGCCACATGATAATATACAAAAGAGTATATACTTCCTTGAAGGTATCAAATAAATCAGTCATGAGTTTGACAGAAAACGGAGAACATAATGAGTACTTCATCGAATATTATGAGTTACTGGGATTACTGGGGTAAGGCCCGACCTTCAGAGGGGAGTGGCCCGACCTTTCACTTATTGCCATATCATTCTTTGGACGTAGCTGCGGTAGCTGCCCACTGGCTGAAAGCGGATGAAGCCCTGATGCGCTCTTTTCTTCGCAGTGGCGATGGTATTGAAGAGCATATACTCAAGGCATGGGTATTGTTTTTTGTTGCGCTCCATGACTTGGGTAAGTTTGACATACGGTTTCAGCTTAAGGCACGAGATGTTGCACTTAACCTCAATCCGCTATTTTCTGAAGCCGACGCTTCTGAGGCGAAAGATTTTGACCATGGATCAGCAGGATTGAATTGGTTTATCAGAGAATTGCCTGACCTTGGATTCGATGGCGAGGTTATTGAAGCCCTGCAGTATTGGATGATAGCCGTTTTCGGGCATCACGGAAGAGGTTTGTATACAGGAAAAATTTCTCGACCAGGAGCCGATGATGCGGTAATTGAACATAATCGGCAAGCCCGGCGTGAGTGGAGTGAGATGCTTCGCAAGCTCTTCCTTACACCTGGAGGCATCCAGCGAGGGGATGTTCCGCCTGTTATTCCTCTTGTTCCTGAGCGCTTGGCTGGGTTCTGCTCTGTTTGTGATTGGCTGGGGTCGAATACTGATTTTTTCCCTTATGAAGATAAGCCGGACCAGGACTTAAATGAGTATTTCCTGAACCGTCAAACGCTGGCTGAAAAGGCGCTGTATGCCAGTGGTATGTTAAGAAGCCCCTGCCGGACAGGCGGCATGAATAGGCTATTCCCTGAACTTACAGCGAGAGGTATCCAGTCCCTTGCGGATGAATGGCCCAAAGAGCCTGGACTGACCCTCATTGAAGCCCCTACCGGATCGGGAAAAACCGAAGCTGCACTTGCCTATGCTTCAAGGCTCTTAGCCGCAGGATTGGCTGACAGTATCATATTTGCCCTGCCTACCCAGGCCACCGCCAATGCCATGTTGTCAAGGCTTGAAAAAGTCGCTGGGAAGCTTTTCCCTGGAGGTGGGAATGTAGTTCTGGCACACGGGCAAGCCAGATTCAACCGCGACTTTATTCAGTTGAAAGATAGAGCCTATGGAACATCTGTCCAAGGTGGGGAAGAAGCTTTCGCCCAATGTGCCAAGTGGTTAGCCGCCAGCCGCAAAAGAGTATTTTTAGGACAGGTTGGAGTTTGTACGATCGATCAGGTGCTTTTGTCTGTTTTACCCATTCGCCATCACTTTATCAGAGCATTCGGGGTCCGCAAGAGTGTCCTGATCATTGATGAAATTCATGCCTATGACAGCTATATGAATGGCCTTTTGGACATTGTTTTAAAAGCACAGCGTATGGCGGGTGGTTCTGCCATTTTACTATCCGCCACTTTGCCGTCCAGACGCAGGGAACAACTCTTTGCAGTCTGGGGTGTGCAGAGCAATGAATCAGAAAAGGGAAATGCCTATCCATTAGTCAGTCATGCTGGAAATAGCGGGCAAAGCGGACAGAGTGGGCAAAGTATATGGGAGTCTCCTGAGCTTCTGGAAGAGTACAAGGTGGAAGTCTTGTGCGAGAAATCTGAGGAAATGCTGCCACAGCAGTCTTTGCTTGATGAAATTGTCCATGCAGCCAGATCAGGGGCGAGAGTAGTCGTTATCTGCAATCTGGTGGCCGAGGCGCAAAAGCTGGCTCGAAGGCTCAGGGAAATTTCTGGTATCGGAGTAGACTTGTTTCACTCCCGCTTTCGTTTTTGTGATCGGCAGAGAATCGAAGCACAGGTTTTATCAGGCTATGGGAAAGAGCGAAAAAATAACGAGGGGCGCATTCTGATAGCGACGCAGGTAGTGGAGCAAAGTCTGGATCTTGATTTTGATTGGATGATCACTCAACTTTGTCCTGTGGATTTGCTCTTTCAGCGTCTTGGCAGGTTACACCGCCATTCCCGGCAGCGCCCTGCCGGTTTTGAACCGGCCCGCTGCATTGTCCTGGTTCCAATCGGAGAGGATTACGGCAGACATACGGCAATCTATGGAGACATCCAGGTCCTTTGGCGTACTCAGAAACTCCTGGAGCGCTCCCCAATAATATCTTTCCCTGGCGCTTATCGCGAATGGATTGAGGCAGTTTATGGTGATGAGAGCTGGCCACAGGAGCCTGAATATATTACTATGGCGCATCAAACCTTTATGGATAGCGAAGACGCAAAAAGGTTTTGCGCTCTGAACCTGGGCAGAGCGGATGCCAATCTGCTTGCTGATACTGACGGCAATGTGGCTGCTCTTACCCGCGATGGGGAAATGAGTCTGAGTGTCATACCGGTGGTGATGAAGAAAGGAAGACACTGCTTCCTTGACGGTACTGCGCTGGACAGCATTGATGAGCGGGAAGTCGACGAGGCTCTGAATCTGCAAGCCATTCCTGCCCCTCACTCATGGCGGTATTCCCTGCCAGAGAGTGAGGATGGGTTGTATTATTTGCCTATGGAATCAGACTCACATGGCGGATGGATATCCAGAATAAAAAAATCCACGTTTACTTATCATCCGGATTTCGGATTAGAAAGAGGTGAACTATGAATCTACTCATTGACCCATGGATACCGGTACTTCATCAAGGCCGGTTTCAGCACGTCACCCTGAAAGATGTGCTGTGCCAGGATGCTGATTGGCAACTGTGCTCTTTCAGGGATGATATGGAATTGGCTGCGCTGCAGCTTGTAATTTGCCTTGTTCAGGTGATTTTCCCGCCGGATAGCCATAAGGAAGTTCGCCAGCGGCTGGCAACCCCAATGGATGAGGAGGAGTTTTCCTTAAGGGTATCCAAATACCTCGACATGTTTGTTTTGGATCACCCAAAACATCCTTTTATGCAAACACGCGGAGTCAAAGCCAAGGAATCTACACCCATGCAAAAGCTTTTTATCGGTTACGATCGCTCATTTTTTAATGATCCCGATGAGATTTCCCGTGCCTGCCCTGCCTGTGTGGCTGTTGCACTCTTCAATCAGGCCAGTAACTGCCCAAGTTTTGGAGGTGGATTCAAAGGGAGTCTGCGCGGAAGCGCTCCGCTAACCACCCTGGTGTATGGTGAAAGCCTGCGTTCAACTATATGGCGAAACATCCTGAGTCGAAATACCGGGGATCAGCAGTCGATGTCCTCTCTTGATGGCAATAACCAGCCAGGGTGGGTGGATCAGATAAAGAGTCAGGAAGTCATTTATCCCCATAAAATAGGGTTGTTGAGAGGACTTTTCTGGCAGCCTGCACATGTAGAGGTGGAATGGCAAAATAGCAAGAGCCAGTGCCAAGCCTGCAACCAGGTCACGCATAAGCTGGCCATAGGGTTTAAAAAGGAAAAATTTAAATATGAAATTCAAGGCATATGGCTTCACCCCCACAGCCCCAGAGAGTGGAAGCTGGCCAAAGGCACACGAGAGGAAAAATATGCATCCTTTACCACTACAGCCCCGGCATGGACCCAGCTTAACACTTTCTTAACAGAGAGAGAAATTGGATCTGCAAAGGCAGGCCAACCTGCAAAGGCAGGTTATGTTCCATCGGCAGTGGTCAGTCAATTTCGGAAGGTATTTTTTGGTGAAGAGATCAATCTCATTGTTGGCGGCTACCGGGTAAATCAGGCATCTGTTCTGCAGCGGCGGCATGAGATGTTCAACTTGCCTGCAGGCTGGACTGAAAACATGGACAAGGTGGAGGAGTTGATTGCTTTGGGCCTTAAGGTTAAGGATGAACTGAGAAAAAAACTCTTCGGCTTTGCCAAAAAGGTCCATGTACCTGGTCTTCCATCCCAGGCTGAAGAGCGTTTTTATCAAAGTTCTGAACCCCTCATTCACAAGACCCTGCGCACCATGAAGTGGCAGGAAGGGGAAAGGATCAAAGCAGATTTACTGGAACAGTTGAGCTCTCTGGCCAGGCAGATTTTCGAAGAGGTAACTCAATCCTACCGCCACGATCCGAAAATGATCAGAGCATTTGCCCTGAGCCGCCGAAGCCTTAACAGCGCTTTGAACAAATTATCCATCAGCTAAAGAAAGGGTTGCCTATGAGTGAACAGGCTTTAACAACCAAGGATCAAACTAATTTTGTTGAGTTTAACTTTGCTGAGCTGAAAACCCGCTTCGACAGTGCCTTGAGCAATGGTCAGCGTGCCGAAATTCGCAGAGTGCGTGATCCTGATGAACTGGATTGGCTGCCTTCCTTCTATCGCCTGCTGCCGACAGGAGCACATGCGGACAGGCAGTGGCGACGCATCATCTTTCTGCTGCCATTTGCCAGGCAGACCGACGGTGCCGCCAGTCTGGGCGCACAACTGGCTAAGGCCAAGGTAAGTGAGGCGCGTCTATTTCAAATTATCAGGTCCAATTATCCCAATGATTTTCTTTACCTGCGGCGAATCCTGCAACAGGTCCAGCCCTCTCTCGATTGGCAGCAGTTTGGGAAGATGCTTTATTATTGGGGGGACAACACCAAGCGGCATATTCTTGAGGATTATTTTCTAGCAGCCAAACCTGAAAAATAATGAGAAAAACAATTGACTTGAGGAGAGAAAGATGAGCGAAAAAAACTTCCTTAATATTCACGTAATTATATCCCATAACCCCTCCTGTTTGAACCGCGATGACATGAATATGCAAAAATCCGCCATATTCGGAGGTGTCAGGCGGGTACGGGTCTCAAGCCAGTGCCTGAAGAGAGCCATACGCAAGAGTGAGTATTACCTGAATAATCTGGGCGAGCCCTCTGTTCGGACGCGGGATTTGAACAGATTGAAAGAGATTTATGCAAGACAGCTTAAAGATAGCTTTTCTCCCGACTTCGTGTCCGAAGTGATAGACAGGATTGCTGGTGCAGGAAAGTTTAACAAAAAAGATAAAGATAATGATAAAGGTGAAGAAGACTCCGATGATAAAGATACCAAGGGAAAACAGGCAGTTGCCCCCTGGAGTATAATGGAGGTGGAGAGGATTTGCAAAGTCATACAGCAAGCCCAAGCTCAAGGTGAAGATTTAGATGAAAAAAGCCTGAAAAAACTGCTTGAGAAAGAGTCTGGACCCTTACTCAAGGCCATGTCAAACTCTATTGATATCGCTCTGTCAGGGCGGATGGCTACTTCCGGCCTCATGAGTTCCATCGACGGTGCGCTGGCACTCAGTCATGCCATAACCACACATGCCGTTGATGCGGACATTGACTGGTTTACTGCAATTGATGATCTGGTGGTAGACGAAGGTGAAGTTGGTGCCGGACATCTGAATACCCAGGAATTCAGTGCCGGAGTCTTCTACCGATATGCCAGTTTGAATATCCGGCAACTGGCTGCTAATATGGGAGGAGCCACAAGACCGGAGGCACTTGTCGTGGCAGCTCACCTGGTGCATCTTTTATCTACAGTTGTACCGACTGCCAAACAAAATTCTTTTGCGGCTTTCAACCCAGCGGATATGGTCATGACCTCATTCAGCGACATGCCGCTTTCCGCAGCCAATGCTTTTGAGCAGCCAGTTGAAAGAGACCGGAAAAAGGGAGGATATCTGATACCCTCTATCAAGGCTTTCGAAGATTACATGGATCGGGTTTATACTGGCTTTGGCCTTGATGATCGAAAGGCGGCCTTTTCCCTATGGAATACTGCTCTTGAGCCTAAAAAAGCCACTTTGGAAGAACTGAAAAAATGGGTTATGAATGACGGAGTATGAGGTGTATGAGATATGAGAGAGTATTTAATTTTGCGATTACAAGGGGTAATGCAAAGCTGGGGGGGACATACTTATGAGGACTATCGGCCAAGCAGCCTTTTCCCATCCCGCAGCGGCCTGATTGGTTTATTAGCTGCCTGCCTGGGAATAGACCGGCAGGATAATGCAAGGCAGCAAGCCTTATCAGACAGCTTCATCTTTGCCGTTCGTTCTGATGAGAGCAAACACCCGGTCCGAAAGGTTATTGATTTTCATACGGTTATGGATGCCCGCAAGGTGGATGGAACGGTTAACAAGAATCCGGTAGTTTCAAGGCGTGAATATCTCTATGATATTTGCTTTACAGTGGCCATGCAATTCAGGGAAGGAGCTTGTTTTAGCCTGGAAGCTGTTAAAAAGGATATCCAATGTCCTGTCTACACACCCTTTTTAGGGCGGCGGTCCTGTCCTTTGGGACAGCCGTTATTCCATTCCGTTGTTTCGGCCAATAGCCTTTTAGCTGCTTTATCCATGATTGAGCCCAAACGCGGCACTGTTTACAGCGAAGAAGCAGAAGGGAGCTCAAATCGTCTGGTTATGCGGGACATGCCTCTGTTCACCGGAAAGCGGCAATTTTCCACACGCTCCGTTTTTATTCATGCACAAGGAGGCCAAGATGCACTTAAGTGAACTTTCCATGGATTGGTCATTGACTCAAAATCCCTATAAAATTCATCGGCATCTCTGGCAGGCTTTTCCTGGGATGCCCGATAGCAATCGCCCGTTTTTATTCCGCGTAAATCCAGGGAAAAAGGGAGAACCCTCACAGGTTATAATGCAATCGGATGTTACTCCTAATCGAGCGTCATTGCCTCACGGGTGTTCACTGCTGCGAACCAAGGGAGTAAGTCCTTCTTTCAGAGAGGGCCAATTCCTGCGCTTTCTCGTATGCGCCAACCCGACGAAACGGCTGAATCAAGCCCGCTGTCGAGTACCCCTCATTGATGAAACGGCATTAATCGATTGGCTGGCAGGTAAACTAAATGAGGCGGCGGAACTTGAAGAAGCCCAGGTTTTCAGCAAGAGAATCCTTTACTTTCGCAAGGATAACCAGCCGGGTAAGATAGTAACCGTAACCTTTTCCGGCATCCTTCTCGTCAGGTCTCCTGAAAAACTGCTTAACCTCGTGCAGAGGGGAATAGGTCCTGCCAAGAGTTTTGGCTGCGGGCTTCTTTCCCTGGCGAGGGCGTGACCATGCTGCCGCCGGTTAAGCCTATTCCGACGAAGGATCGTATCTCTATCCTATTTGTCGAAAAAGGGAACCTCGATGTTTTGGATGGCGCTTTTGTCCTGGTAGATAAGACTGGTGTCCGCACCCATATCCCGGTAGGAGAGGTGGCTTGCCTTATGCTTGAGCCGGGGAGCAGGGTTTCTCAT